>DNBN01000052.1:0-12261 GCA_003491845.1 Porticoccaceae bacterium
GAAGCCTTGATTGTTGCCTCAGAAGTCTATCGCTCAGGCATTGGCAGTTTGCTAGCTTCGATTGCTAAACATTCATTTCAAAATATTAAAATTTTTGATGATGATAGGGATCGCACTAGTTGGTGCTTTCTTTGCTATGGGCAATGATCAACCAATGAGAGTGAATTTTGTACTATTTGACGGTCCAAGCGTAGGTGCAGGGGTTTGGTTGTTGTTATTTTTAGCTTTGGGCACGGTGTTAGGAATGTTAGCCAGTTCTCTACTGGTGTTTTCCTATCGCCGTAAACTAGGGCGTATTCAAAAAAAGGATTAGTTTGATAATGAATTCAGTGCAATCAAAGGTCATCGTAGCGCTTGACTATAATAATCAGGACGCTGCATTGACACTTGTTGATCAACTCGATCCAGAGATATGTCGCTTAAAAGTGGGTAAAGAACTCTTTACTGTAGCTGGACCAGGATTTGTTAAAATGTTGGTGGCACGTGGTTTTGATATATTTTTGGATCTAAAATTCCATGATATTCCAAGCACCGTGTCTAAAGCGGTTTCTGCTGTTGCAGATATGGGAGTTTGGATGACCAATGTCCATGCATCCGGCGGCCATCGAATGATGGTTGAGGCGAAAAAAGCGTTGGAGGACAAGTCCAGCTCTATGCTGTTGATAGGTGTAACAGTGTTAACTAGCATGGACGATTCTGATTTGTCTGAGCTCGGTATTTTGCGCTCTACAAGCGATCAGGTGATGCACTTGGCACAGTTAACTAAGAGTGCTGGTCTTGATGGAGTGGTGTGTTCAGCTCAAGAAGCTGGTCTGTTGAAGCAGACCTTAGGTGATAATTTTTTATTAACTACACCTGGTATTCGTTTGACCGAGGCTGGCGAGGATGATCAAAGGCGTATTATGACTCCTGTTGATGCGGTCTCTTTGGGTAGTGACTATTTGGTCATCGGGCGGCCGATAACCATGTCTTCAGATCCATTGGCAACACTTATTGCAATTAACAATAGTCTTTAGTCAAACTCGTCAGACCAAATCAAGGTATTGCTCTGGTCATAGATGCGAACGAAGTCAACATCCAGATTACCTTCTTTAAAATTAGTGTCAATACTGCTTTCTATGGCAAAGTTCAGCAACAAATATTGATCACTATCAAAGGGCCAGGTTTGATCATTTTTGGTTTCAGGCTGGTAGGTATAGTGCTCTATACCGTCTACCGCAAAAACCATCTTGTCAGCCGACCAATCTAGCGAATAAACGTGGAAATCAGAGGTCATTGTTGCTACAGATTGACCCCCATGATTGACAGTGCCTCCAAAACTTGAGCGTGAATGAATTGCACTTTGTGCATAATTAGGATTATTTCCCCAGTGTTCTAATATGTCAATTTCGCCACCATCTGGCCAGGCAGTGGTCCCAAATTCCTGTGCAAAGTAAGCGCCAGGCTCATCAATGTCTTTTGACAACATCCAAATGGCTGGCCAGGTTCCTTGTCCTTCAGGAATTTTTGCTTTGACTTCTATTCGACCATAGGTAAAGGCAAATTTACTATTTAGACGTGCAGACGTGTATTCTTTAGTAACACCTTGATCTTCGAAACGTTCTTTCTTTGCTCTAATGGTGAGAACGCCATTTTCTACCGAGGTGTTTTCAATACGATCAGTGTAATGTTGCTGTTCACCGTTGTACCAACTATTACCGTTGGGTAGTTGCGTTTGGTGAAACCATTTACTGGAGTTTACTGGTCTTGCGGTACTCTCTTGAAACATTCGAACATAATCCACTACCATCCGTTGAGGGAAAACTGTTGATGCATCTGGTGATTGCGGCCAATCTCCTCCTACAGCAATATTAAAAATCAGGAAGAATTCTTTTTGGAAGGCTGCAAGTGATGCTGAACTGTCAATTGCCATTACATGATATTGGACATCGTCCATGTACCAAGTAATAGAATCACTGTCCCAAACGATACTGAACACATGAAAGTTAGTTGCCAGAGTTTCATTGCCAGAGAGTAATTTATTACCGCCGTAATTAACCGGGTTATAGCCAATATTTTGTTGTAGCCCCCCGTTGTTCCAGTGCGCGGTGCCATAAACTCTATTATCCCGACCATTGCCGCCACCAACCATTTCCATAATGTCAATTTCACCGCAGGAGGGCCAGCTGACTTCATTTATATTTTTGCCCAACATCCACAATGCAGGCCACATTCCTTGACCTTCTGGCATTCGAGCTCGAATATCTACTCGACCATACTTGAAATTCTGCTTTCCCTGAGTTTTTAGGCGCGTGGATGTATAGTTTCTTCCCCCATAAGATTCCTGTGCTGCCCTAATCACGAGCATTCCATCTTTAACATAGGCATTTCTATTGGTGTAGTACTGGAGTTCGTTATTCCCCCAGCCACCGCCACCAATGTCAAAAGCCCAGTTATTAGTATTGATTTCTGTACCAGAGAACTCATCTGACCACACTAAGCTGTAACCATCGTAGCTTTGGGGTGAGGTATACCCTGAGAAGGACGGAATTTCCCATCCATCGTCAGCCATAGGTTCTTCTGGCGTCTCACCTCCATCAGTGTCTTCCCAACGGACATTGTCGATTTGAAAAATCGTATTGGTATATTGGCTGGCCCAGATTACAAGTCCGGTATCAATTGTGGTTAAGATTAACCCTTGATTTACCAAATCATCTATCTCAATGCTGACACTTTCCCATCCATTACTACCAACAGTCCCGAGCTGTTTGTCGCCAGAAGTACAGTCATATATGCAGTCTATTTTCATGGTGTAATTGCTATCGCCACTAATGGTTTTAATGTCGAATTTAACTTGACCACCAGCGTATAAATTCAGATTTTGAGCATTCGTTGTTTTAAAATACAGAATTGCCTGTTGACCGGCTGAACTGTGTTCAATTTGCAATACATCGCCGCGTTCTTGGTCCTGAACAATTTCCCATGCAATATTGGGACAAGCATTACCGCCATCATTCTCACAGGACTGCCATCCGATACCTGAGTCAGCAGCTTGAATGCCAGCCTCCCAGCTGCCATCAACCTGTCCGTTGGTAAACACATTCAAAACGACTTTGTTGGCGTTCACGATGACCGTTCGGGTGACGGTTGCAGTATTGCCAGCGGTATCAGTTGCTTTGTAGGTCACTGTGTAGGTGTCTGATACAGCGGAATCTACGGTACCGGTAATTTCAACAGGTACGTTCCCATCAACCCTATCCTCTGCCGTAGCACCAGCATCCTGATAACTAGTGCCCTGATCAATTTCTAGTGCCGATTCTCCCAAGAGGGTGATAACTGGCGCGGTGGTATCGGCAACAGTGATTTGTCGGCTGACCGAGGAAGCCTGATTACCCTCAGTATCCACAGCAGAGTAGACAAGCGTGTAAACCCCGGCGGTATCATCGGCTACAGAGCCGGTAACGGTAACATCTAGAGGGCCATCGGTATAATCATTAGCGGAGGCACCGGCATCGATGTAAGAGGTGGCTTGCTCATGATCGACAACAGGGCTCCCAATTAGCGTTATATATGGGGCTTTGGGTAACAGAGTACCTATATAAGAAGCTAAATCAGCGCTGTCTGTGCGTGCAGCATTGGCCCCTAAAACATTTTCGATTAAGGTCTCACCATCAAGGCCAAACAAATACCTTATCAACAATAACCCGTCGGTAAGAGCATTGACTTCACCATCAAGATCGATATCTCCGGAACTTGCAGACACCGCCGCTAGCTGTACTTCTAAATCTGGTGCGGTTGTGAATTCCGCTCCTTCTGCGACAACACCATTGATAAGCGATTCACCCGTAAGCCCAAAGGAGTAGCGTAGAAAAAGTAGTCCGTCGGTAAGCGCATCCGCTCGACCATCATTGTCGATATCCCAATCATCACTTGCTCTTGATGCCTGAGTAGAACTGAGGATCAATAAGCCCATTGTAACTAGCAATATTTTAACTGGAATGTATTTCATCTTTTTGTCGCAACTCTAAGTATTTTTTGTGATGTCCCACCGCAGCTTAATATTACCGACTAAAGCCTGAATTGACCTCAAAAGTTGTCGAGCTTTTTATGAAATACGTTAAAACGGTCAAAAGTTGCGATGAATTGTAGTTTTAACCCTACTTTTTTCAATAATTTATCTTGTTCTCTACTGTTGTAATTCAAGTAGCAGTAACTATTGACCATACGCAATGTTGTGATTAAGCGATTATATCAAGGGTAGTGATTGGATTTATTTAGTCCTATAAAGGTATCAAAGTTAACAAAAAAGCTAGTGTCCTCTAATGGTATTTTTCTATCGTTATTTTTATTGATATTGTAATATCGATGGTTGGTTTTATAAACACCACTATCTCAACATGGATTAGTATTGTGTTCATGGTAATAGCGAAAATGCTATTTACTGAGTGTTATTGCGATTCCCCAGCATACAGTTGAGGAGTGAACTTTGCGCTCCAATAATGACATTAACCATAGGGTTTCTGATGACTAAATTTAATTTACCAGCTATTTTGATTGCCACTCTGTCTGCCGTCAACTCAGTGCACGCCGCAGAATTTGATGTGGTGATTTCCAATGGCAGAGTTATAGATCCTGAAACGCATCTTGATGATATTCGCCATGTCGGCATAAACGATGGAGTGATTAAATCTATCTCCATAGTGCCTCTCAATGGTGAGCAAATAGTCGACGCAACAGGTTTAGTGGTGGCACCTGGATTTATTGATATTCACAGCCATACGCCAACACGTTTAGGTCAAAGTATGGGTCTTCGAGATGGCATAACTACACAGCTAGATATGGAGGCGGGAGCCTTTCCTGTGAGCTTTTATGGGAATCAGTATCAACAGGGGGCGCAATTGAATTATGGCGCCTCTGTGGCTCATTTTGCGATTCGATCAAGGGTGATGGAAAATATCCAAACAGAGTATCTTTTTGGTGCTACGGATCTTATGGATATAAACTCCGCATCTTGGACTGACCGTGCCAATGCGGCTCAAATTGAAGCTATGCGAGGACTCATTAATCAAGGTCTTGATGAGGGTGGTTTGGGTATCGGAGTTTTATTGGACTATCTTACTACTGCAGTCTCTGATGCTGAGCTAGCTATGCTATTTGAAGTAGCCGGTGCTAGGCAGGTTCCTATTCATGTCCATGTCCGCCGAGGCTACACTGGCGATCCTGCGGGCTTAGAGGAAGTCATCACGTTAGCCAAACTCACCAAAGCCCCCTTATTTATAGTGCATATTACCCACAATGCTATGGGTAGAATAGAGCAGTGGTTAGAAATGGTTAGTCAGGCTAATCAACAGGGTGCAAACATTGCTACCGAAACGCTATCCTATGCTGCTGGCGGCACCAGCATTTCTGCAGATATATTTCGTTTTCGCGATTGGCAGGGTATGTTTGATATTACGTATGAGGATGTTCAGTGGGTGGCTACCGGTGAATGGCTGACAGAAGTAACTTGGGCAAAATATGCCACAGAACAGCCTAACGGATCGGTTAATCATCACTATGTCAAAGAAAAATGGATGAAGACAGCCTTGCAGTGGCCGCGCATGATGGTTGCAACAGATGCTCTTCCAGCCTTTAGCCGCGATATAAAGACTAATCCTAATGTTGCTGGGACTTTTTCTCGAGTCTTAGGTCACTATGTACGTGACACAGAATTACTAACTCTCTCTGATGCGTTGGCAAAAATGAGTTTGTATCAGGCCCAATGGCTATCTCAGTCATCGCCGATATTCGATAAGAAAGGTCGCATTCAGATTGGCGCCGATGCAGATATTGTAATTTTTGATCCAGTCACTGTTCAGGCTAACGCTCGCTATGGAGATCCCTATCAGCCGCCTACAGGCATTCCGTATGTTCTTGTTGGTGGCCAATTAGTGGTTGGAGAAGGACGTATCATTCCCGATGTTTATCCAGGAAAGCGCATCCTAGGTAATCTTTAATATGCCATTCAAAAGGCTGTTTTGGTATAATAATCAATTGTTAGCTGTTTTAGTGGTTGCAAGAATAGCTATTTGTTATTGTTTTTTTAGGGTTGTTCATGTCTGAAAAATATCTTACCTGCGCGCTTTATAAATTTGTCACCCTTGCTGATTTTGAGCAACTTCAAGAACCATTGCAAAATGTAATGTCAGATAATTCAGTTTTCGGTACCTTGGTTTTGGCCCATGAAGGTATTAATGGAACTATTTCAGGGCGCCCATTAGATGTTGAGATAGTGCTGAATTGGCTGCAAAAACATCCCTTGTTGGCCAATATTGATCAGAAGCACTCTTATCACCATGAAATTCCTTTTTATCGCAGTAAGGTTAAGTTAAAAAAAGAGATCGTCACTATGGGTATTCAGGGGATCGATCCCAACCAAGTGGTGGGTACCTATGTTAAACCTAAGGATTGGAACAATTTAATTTCTGATCCAGATGTAGTAGTCGTAGATACACGAAATGACTATGAAGTAGAGATAGGGTCCTTTAAAGATGCTATTGATCCTCAGACAAAGACATTCAGAGAATTCCCCGAGTGGGCAGGGAAAAACCTTGATCGAGAAAAGCATAAAAAAGTTGCAATGTTTTGTACTGGCGGCATTCGTTGTGAGAAATCAACTGCCTATATGAAAGAGCAGGGGTTTGATGAGGTTTATCATCTGCAGGGCGGTATTTTGAAATATTTAGAAGAAGTACCTAAAGACCAATCATTGTGGCAGGGAGAATGCTTTGTATTTGATAATCGGGTTGCCGTAGATCATGATTTAAATAGGGGCTCATATGACCAATGTCATGCCTGTCGTATGCCGATCACTGAGCAGGAAAAAAAGTCCATGTTTTATCAGCAGGGTTTGTCTTGTCATCATTGTCATGGCACTGTTGAAGATCATCGTAAAGAACGTTTTTCTGAGCGGCAAAAACAGGTGGATCTAGCAAAAAAAAGGGGTGAGAAACATATTGGTAATGCAGCATTTGAGGCAACAGAGCGAAGACGTGCTGCGAAAAAAGAGTTAAAACAGTCGCAAAAAGTTAGTCAAAAAAGTGAGTGAGAAACGCGAGTGAGAAAATACTAGAAAATCTCAAGATATAAATTAAGCAAAAAAGTCTGCTAAAAGTTTATCTAAAAAATAAATTTCCATGCTCCCAGCATTTGACCATATTAAATGTGCACATAGCGCAGTGATAAAGACCCAGCCTTCATTTTCTCTAGGCCGATGACAAAATACTACAGGTCCTCATCAGAGACCTCTTGTTTGGAATGTACTGGACAATTAACATCAAGTGTTTACAGCTTGCGTTTTTATCAATCGTTGATTAGCGGATTAATCTTATAAACCGCTAACTATAAAAGGCTATACTAGGCTATTTTGGAAACGACCCTACGGTTAAAAAAGGCGCTTTTTAATGAGAGATCTTGATAAATGGCATGCTCAAATTATTGAAGAAATTATAGACCCTGATCTCCCTATTATAGATCCACATCATCACCTTTGGCCTGCAGATGCGCCCTATGAAATTGAACAATTATGGTCAGATACCGAGTTTGGTCACAACATTATTGGTACTGTATTTGTTGAATGTGGTTCGGAGTATCGCTCCGACGGGCCGGTTGCTCTTCGCCCAGTTGGAGAATCAGAATACGTAAAAGCTCAGGCTGAGAAATCTAAACGCTTGGCTACCAGAGGTAAGCCACCCATTCTTGGTATGGTGAGTCATGCGGATCTTACTCTTGGAGCGTCGGTTAAAGAGGTTTTAGAAGCTCATGCTGAGGTAGCTGGCGAATTGTTGCGCGGTATTCGTCATGCCACGGCTTTCTACCCAGATCCACCTGCGGTAGACCGCTATACAGGTCGCATTTCAGAGTTAATGATGTCAGCAGACTTTCGTAATGGCTTTGCTCAGCTAGCCTCTGCAAACTTAACTTTTGATGCTTGGTTAGTTCATACTCAAATTCGTGAACTTATTGATCTTGCTCAGACATTTCCAGATACTACTATTGTTTTTGACCACTTTGGTGGCCCTTTGGGTATAGGCCCTTATGCTGGTAAGCAGGTCGATATTTATCCTCAATGGAAAGCGGATGTTGCTGAGTTGGCACGCTGTCAGAATGTTGTCGCAAAGTTAGGAGGTTTAGCCATGACAATTAACGGCTGGGGCTGGGACAAGCGTAATACTCCGGCAAGCTCTGATGAGCTTGTGATGGCTCATCAAGATTATTATCTTCACATGATTGATTGTTTTGGCCCAGACCGATGTATGTTCGAGAGTAATTTTCCAATGGACAAGCTATCGGTATCCTATAACGTTCTTTGGAATGGCTTTAAAAAGATTGCCAAGGGGTTTAGTGAAAACGAGAAAGCAGCACTATTTAGCGGCACAGCCCAACGTGTTTACCGTCTTCAATAATTTTGAATAGGTTCCATTTACATAAAAAAATGAGCCTTGCGGCTCATTAAAAGGTAGGTCTACTTGGTAGTAGGGAGATATGACAAATGCCATTTATAAATCTTGTTTTAAAAATTAAAACACTATTTTTAAATCACATATCATGGGGTGAAAAGGTTTTTAAACGGCGCAGTAACACAATTCTTACCTGCTAGTATTTGCCTTGAAATCTGCTATCCAAGATAAAAACACCGTCCAATTTATACATCTTACTTACTCATACATTTAACATAGTATTGCGATAACTCACTTTTGTTCGCCCATCCTAGGCGGCCGCTTGATTAGCGGTGACTGGATCAGATATCCCAGCCTCTGTGTTGGTTTCAGTTTCTATAAAAGGTAACGGATTACGTGAGCCCACCGCTTGGGAAAGTGACGTAAAACCGTCTTTCTTAAGGAGTTTTACTAACCCTCGGTTTATCTCACTTAAATTTTGAGGCCCATCAAAAATCATTGTGGTAATCATATGAAGTAGGCTGGCACCAGAGGTGATCTTTTCATAGGCATCTTTGGCGGTAAATATACCACCCACACCAATCAGAGTTTTGGTACCCCCGGTGCGACGGTACACATGACGAATCACGTCTGTTGAAATTCGTTGCAGCGGCAGACCACTCATGGCGCCCTTACCCTCAGGCAGCAGGCCTTTAGTGGTCGGATATTCCTCAGGAATGTGTTCAGTATTATGCGCAGGTTTGGCTAGATTAGTAAGAACAAAACCATCCATATTATGTTTTACACAGCCATCCACAATGATGTCTATTTCGGTTAATGACATATCCGCGGCTAGCTTTACATAGATAGGTTTTGTTGAAATACTGCGGATCTTGGTATTTACAGCGGTTAAAAGTGCATCCAGATTATGTCCATCAACAAAGGGTTCGCCGTCCTGAGTATTTGGGCAACTAATATTGATTGTGTAATAGTCACCGACATCTTTGAATAAAGTCATCGTCTTTATATAGTCTCGGATAGATTCTTGAAGCTCAAATTCGGGTGTCACATTTGATTTCGCAGCGTTGATGCCAACCCGCAGACGACCAAAATCCATCTTAGCTAGGCGCGATGCAATTTTTTCTGCACCCTGATTATTTAGGCCATACCAAACGACGATTGCTCGAGACTTAACCATTCTAAACAAACGACGCCCTGGATTGCCTGGACATATCTCTCCAGTGAACGAGCCTAATTCGGCAAGACCAAAGCCCATAGACGGATAAATTTTGGTCAACTCCCCGTCTTTATCAAACCCCGCAGATAGGCCTACCGGATTGCGGTATTTAATACCATCAACGTCAATATTTAGGCTTTTGTGATTGTAGTCCCACATTAGAGAGGAAAATCCACGAGTAACAGGGTTGCTGCCTAAAAATATACCCACTTTTTTAAAGGCATAATGGGCATTTTCAGGCTCCATTAAAAAAATAGCAGGTCGAGCGATTTGAAAAAGTATGCGAAGAAGAAAATTTCTAAGTCCAATGATAATACTCATAGTTTGCCCCTGTAAAAAATAGAATCCGACTTGATAATGCGAATGATAACTGATCTCATTCGCATTATCAAGTATCCTTAATGTGTTTTATGAGTTAATCGACATTTTTCTGTTATTAACGAGGACGCCAGATAAACTCTCAACGTTGATCAAAATATTCATATTTCTATGCACAATGAAAGCGACGACATTAAACAATTAAAAAAAGAAAAAATGTAATTTCCCTGCTAAATAATTACCGGAGATGGAGGGATCAATCTGGGTTACCAAGCTGCTTTTATGATCAATTTTAGACTGGCTATGAATAGCGCTTCTAACCATGAAATAGATGTTCTCAATTCTCACAACCATTGTAAAAGGACACCATAGATTTATTGGCTTGCCTATGAGACCATCGCGACCTCAAAAAAACATGGCAGAATTTTGATGATACAGATTCTTGATGGCGGTATTGGACGATATTTAAAACAAATTGGTGCGCCATTTCGGCAGCCTGAGTGGTCTGCGCTAGCGCTAATAGAAGACCCTTCTTCAGTCACTAAAGCGCACCACGCTTTTATTGATGCCGGGGCCAACATTATTACAACTAATTCCTATGCGGTGGTACCTTTTCATATTGGCGATAAACGATTTTTAGAGCAGGGTGCAAAACTTATAGCATTAGCTGGAAGCTTAGCGCGCCAAGTTCAGGACGAAAATTTAGCTGATGTAACTGTGGCCGCCGGAATTCCTCCAGTGTTTGGCTCATACAAGCCGGGGGAGTTTCGTACGGAAGAGGCCATTAGCAGGCTTAAGCTATTCAAAAAACATTTGTTACCCTTTACCAATATTGTTCTAGCTGAAACTCAATCGAGTATTCAGGAGGTGATAACCATTCAGAGAGTGTTTGCCAACTGTGGTCAGCCCCTGTGGATCAGCATGACTCTAGAGGATCAGACCGCAGAGCAGTCGCGATTGCGTTCTGGAGAGTCATTAGTCGAAGCGCTAGAGGCAATAGATTATGAACAAGTTGATACGATTCTATTTAACTGCAGTCAACCTGAGGTAATGGCAGCTGCGGTAGAACTTTCAGTGACTATGTTACCGGCAACGATAAATGTAGGTGTCTATGCTAATGGATTCCGCCCTATCTCCAATACTATTGAGGCCAATAAAGGTTATTCTACTATTCGAGACGACCTAGACCCTCAGGCGTATATGGCATTTGCTCGTCAGTGGCAGGCATTGGGAGCTACCGTGATTGGTGGCTGCTGCGGCATAGGTCCGGAGCATATAGCTTTGTTAAGTCAACTAAATCATACCGATTAATCTTTAATAGACATTCAATTAAAGACGTTGATAGGTTTCGTTGACTGCAACACCATCAATTAACGTTGTTTGATTGAAGTGACGTTTATCCGTTAGTGTCAAGACCAGCCGTGTTGATGCGTTCATACTGTCCATGATCGAGCTAGTCATATTAGTCTTGACGGCTTGCCCGTTATTAGCGATGACTAAGCTGCCAAAGCAAAATGTAGCGTCGAAGGTTTGTCCGGATAATGGCCTTTGCAGCAAAATAAAATGGCCGCCACCAATCATTTTTGTTTTTACAATATTGTTATCTATACATTGCCAAAGCCCATCAAAATCGCTGGTGATCTGAGAAACTGATTCCCATGTCTCTACCATGTCAAGTGATCTCCCATCTGCATAGGTCATTCCCACTATGGTTTGTGTAAATCCACCCAACACAGGCTCAATAGGAATTTCAAATTGTAGGCCATTGATGGAGCCATTGTGCGTTTCTTGAGGTTCTTCGGTCATGTACCCTTGATGCCACGAGGTAAATCCTGCGCCCACATCAATGCCAAGCTCAGGATGTATGAATGCAAACATAAAGCGCTGTTGAGTATAGATTTTTAACTGATCGCGATAACATAACTCGTGGCGACCATTTTCAGTAATGGCAACCTGTTTCAGGCGATAGCTTCCCTCAGGTGGAAGACAGCTGGATGATTTAAAGATAGCGCTGGTTTTGTTGGATATGTTCATCGCAAGAGTAGCCTTGATTGATATTTTATATATGAAGTTTGCACAGTCTTAGATTCCAAAAAATCCACAGTTCAAAGAAGCAAAACTATTTTAAAGATAAATATTACCATAGCTCTGTCGGTTAACATGTTTTTATCACAACTGTATGATACTGGCTGTGCACACTTTCTGTAGTGGAAAAGTTAGGCTATAGGGTAGACCAATACTAGTATTCGCCAGAAACGAAAAATCCCACTACAAGGGCGGGATTTTCGTATTTGGTACCAGTGGCCGGAC
>DNBN01000052.1:12605-13451 GCA_003491845.1 Porticoccaceae bacterium
ATTCCACCACACTGGCATTCTCTCTAAACAGTCTCACGAGGGGTCGAGATTATAGCAGTGATCAATAAAGGGTCAACTGATTTAAATTTGTCCGGCTAAAGAATGACAAAATAACTGTTTGCACCGGAATTATTTGGCGCTTTAGCTATATTTTCTATACCCTTGTCGGCCAATAACCAAACGCTGTAGCTAATCCATATGCGCAGAGACCTTTTTCAATTTGATTTACCTGATCGGTTAATTGCTCGTCAGCCTACTCAAGAACGTCAGGGCAGTCGTTTACTATATCTTGATAGCGCCCATGACGATTTACAGCATCAGCGCTTCAGTGACTTTTTGGATCATGTTCAGGCCGGTGATTTGATTGTTTTCAATAACACTAAAGTGATTCCGGCAAGACTTTATGGTGAAAAAGCTAGTGGTGGCAAAGTAGAGGTCCTGGTAGAACGGTTAGTAGATTTAGAGTCTGTACACGCCCATGTTCGTGCCAGTAAGTCACCTAAGTTAGGTAGCCTGATCTTCTTTTCAGACAATATTTCTGCGGAGATGATAGGTCGAAAGGGTAATTTGTTTGAGTTGAGGTTTAACCAGCCAGTTTTGAATGTTATGGATGCCATAGGTCACATGCCTCTGCCACCTTATATAGATCGAGAGGACACAGATGCGGACAGGTCACGCTATCAAACGGTTTATGGAGATCAGTTGGGAGCGGTAGCTGCACCTACCGCTGGCCTTCATTTTGACGAAAAAATGCTTTCTGATATTGAGGGGATTGGTGCGACGATTGCTTTTGTAACCTTACATGTTGGTGCCGGTACCTTTCAGCCTGTTCGGGTGGATAATATT
>DNBN01000052.1:13762-14070 GCA_003491845.1 Porticoccaceae bacterium
TGTGAAAAGGTGATGGCCACAAAAGCCAACGGCGGCAAAGTTATTGCGGTGGGTACTACCAGTGTAAGATGTCTTGAGACAGCTGCACAAAGTGGCGAAATACAGCCCTATGAGGGCGACACAGATATTTTTATTTACCCCGGTTACGAGTTTAAGGTGGTGGACGCATTACTGACCAATTTTCATCTGTCGGAATCGACACTGCTGATGTTGGTGAGTGCATTTGCCGGATATGAACAAATAATGACTGCTTACCGCGAGGCGGTAAATCAGCGCTACAGATTTTTTAGTTATGGCGATGCGATGTT
>DNBN01000325.1 GCA_003491845.1 Porticoccaceae bacterium
TAAATCATCAAAGCCATTGCTCACTTTTGCCCCTTCTAGCGCCGCTACAAGGGATTTTTCTGCGCTAGCAAAAACCGTGATAAAACCACCCTGTGATACAACTATGTCTGGTGGATTACAATTTTTCTTTGAGCGGCTAGCCTTACAAAAAACGGTCAACAACTAAGGTAAATATATGCCTGATATCAACGATTATGCAGATATTCAAAACCTTAATCAGTCTAATGAAGGACTGCTTAAAAATATTGGTCTTGTAAAGCGAGTAGCTCTGCACTTAAAGACCCGAGTCCCTAACTTCATGGAGTTAGAAGAATTAATTCAAGTAGGAATGATTGGGTTAATTGAAGCAACCAAATCGTTTGATTCCAGCAAAGGAGTGGAATTTGAGGTTTTTGCTAAAAATCGTATTCGTGGTGCAATTTTAGATCAAGTACGAAAAATGTCTTATTTGCCACGATCAGCTATGGTTAATATCAGGGAGCATAATGAAGCTCAACAATTACTAGCGGGGCAATTAGGCAGAGAACCTACACAATCTGAAATGGCCGACTTCATGGAAAAGGACATTGAGGAATATCAAAAAGAACGAAATCATGCCAACAGGTTTCAAACTATTTCACTAGAATCTCAGGTTCCTGAAACGGTTGATCTTCCCAGTTCTGATGATAACGATCCAGAATCTATACTAGCGAAAGATCAGATGATGGAAGTTTTGGCTGAATCTATTGAGTCGCTTCCTGAGCGAGAAAAAACTATTGTCGCGCTCTATTATGTCGAAGAAATGAATCTTAGAGAAATTGGTGCTGTTCTTGAAATAAGTGAATCCCGCGTTAGCCAAGTTTTGTCTGCTACTGTCAAAGCTCTCAGAAAAAGTTTGGCTGACGAAGAATAATTATCGCTTAAGAGCACCGCTCTACTTACTTATAATCCCAATAAGTCGTAGGTCAATTAACTAGGGTGTTTTTAGCGAATAGAATATTAAATTCGGATCCCGAGGGACCTTAATAACCTGTTCCCCCGACTGGGCTTCCTGTAACATAGATTGTCGTTTCAACACAGCTAAGTAGTTTTCTCGTTCCAAAGTGACCAACGCTTTGACATCTGCATTTAAATTGGCCACGTTCTTTAAGCTTCCCTCAAACTTATTAATCCGTGAAGATAGGGACTCTATAGATGCCGACGCTTTACTGATGTGCTCGCCATGACTTTTGAGAGACGATTCTAAAACACTAATTTTGTTAGCAACTACAGTATTTTCAATAGCTACTTTCCTTGCTGCCATTTCAGGGATCTCGGTTTTTAGCGCGGTCACTGTAGTTGACAAAAGACCCTGTTGATCAGAGAACTGAGCCTGTATAATCCCCATTTCTTGTATGGTTTCATTGAGCTCATCAAAGGCTGACAGAGCTGCGTTCATATTGACAGCACGCTTGGTAAGGGCCTCTAACATATCATCGACTTGACCTACTTTGCTCGTTAACTGGGCGGCCATTAAAATAAAGGCTCCAGCACCAATGAACAATGTAGCCATGGCTCCGACATACATTTGCTTGCTTGCCGCGTTACGAGAGACCAACATTTGCTCAATTTTCTGAAGATTATCAGATTCAGGCGTACCTTCAGCTGTTGAATCTGCTGCTTGGTCAGTGGACTCTGATGCTGCTTCTACCTCAGCTTCTTTTTTTGTCTTGTCGTCTTCGTCGGCCATAGTCTTTCCATTTATTAAATCATTAAAACTGCAATAAAAACCTTTGTTTGTTTAAGTATCGACAGTAGCAACACCGGCTTTAATCAGAATTAATCGAAGGATAATTGACAAGATTCATTCCTTTTGCACCATCGGAATAATTGACTTGACTCCCAAATCCAAAAATCTGAGGGGATAAGAGGGTTTTCAGTGAAACCAACAGCCTCGATTTTCGACAAAAAAGGTCCAGATATAATAGCGAAGGCTTCTTGGCCGTTGGCGGTTATAGCCAATGTTGCGGCATTTTTTAGCACTGGATTTTTCTCAATGTAGCTTGCCAGACGCGTAGACCCTGTAACAACAGCGTGCTGTACGAAAAATGTGTCTTTGGGTAAAGACGTTAATATGGACTGCTTGGCACCACTTAAAGTCTCGCTTTCAACTATAACCATTTCCATAGGACTCGTTTCAACTATGGGTTGGTCCTCAGCTGGTAAAGTAGTTGAAATGGGCATGGCCTCAACAGGTGAGTCCACTGCAGTGACACTCTGTATGGTATTTGCTGCAGTTACATTTTCAGCGTTAACTTTAACGTTAATATCTTCCCCGTCTTCTGTAATGGACTGCGATTGAAGCGCTTCGCTAGGCTCTTCTATGATAGCTATTTTAGGATCAAATTCGGACGATTGCGCTTGTTCATTAGTTGCAGTTTGTGTCGCTATAATACTAAATAAATAATCTTTATATTTTTCTGCACCTACTGGATTCAATTGAGCCACAACAGCAAGTGACACTGAAATAACTATAAGCAGAAGTATTATTTTAGAACCAGCGCCGGACGATTTTGACACTCTACTTAGATCAAATTTATCTTGCTGCTTTTTCTTTGCAGACTGAGTCTGTGCCAACAATAATGCTCTTGAAGCATCTAAATTAGCACGTTGCGGATCACTACCATCTTCATCTGTAATAACCGTCTTTTCAAACACAAAGCTTAATCCGACGTTGCTCAAGAGCTGTTTAGTTTGCTCTTCATAACCTTTGTCTCTAGCTGACTCTATTAGCGCGGTGGCCTCAGGGATTGACGGAAGATTAAGATACCAGCGATAAAGTTGCCTACTAATAGGCCTCAAAGCCTGATCATAGTCTGGCCAATGATTTTTATTTAGAAATAAAATTAATCTGACATTAATGCCTGGAAAGTCTTTTAACAGTCGCATTAACAAAATCCACTGCTCCTCATCAACCGCATTGGCATCATTCACAACAAGCAAAGTAGGCAGTACCTCTGGATCAGGCTGCTGTCGTGCTTGTTTCATAGTCATGCTCGCAAGCATTTCATTGAATCGGTCTAATAATGAGTTAGTATCAGTAGGCGAGAAAATATCCATTTGATACTGATTTAACTTGCGCAAACGAAATATCAACATTCGTGAATAGTGTGTCAACAACGACTCATTATTGCCAATAATAGCCAAGCCAAGCCTATCTTGAACAAGCGCTTTAATGGCAAGACGAAGATTTTTTTTATCCGTAATGCTATAAAAAATATCACCACTTTCAAAACATTGATCAGCATCAAGATTAATGTCATTTTCTGATTGTTCCATCTTGCAACACCCTCCAAAGGCATTTCCCGTTGTTACTGCAGGGTTCCGTCAGTATTGTAACGCATCCCCACCGGAACATCTGGATTTGGTCTATCCGCTATTGAGGCTCCCCGCTCCAAACTATTAAGACTAAACACATAGGCAATAACCTGCGCTACTGCGTAATATAATTCTTCGGGAATGGCTTCGTCTAATTCTGTAGTGAAATACAGCGCACGCGCTAAAGTAGGAGCGGTGAACACTGATACTCCGTGTTCTTTAGCCTTTTCTCGAATACCCTGAGCAAGAAAATCGACTCCTTTTGCCACTAGTATTGGCGCGCCACTACTTGATGGATCGTAATTAAGAGCAACCGCAAAGTGTTCAGGATTCACAACAATCACATCGGCATCAGCCACAGCATCCATCATCAGTCCCATTGCCATTTCACGCTGTTTTCTTCTAATTTGAGCTTTCACTTCTGGTCGACCTTCAGTATCTTTAAATTCGTCCTTGATTTCCTGTTTGGTCATTTTCATCTTTTTATTGTGTTCATATAATTGATAGGGCACATCAATACCTGCCGCTATAATTAATGTTAATGTCACCCATACGGCGCCAGTGGCAATAATATCGCCAGCACCCGCCAGCGCAGAATCGATGTCCATAAAACCAAGAGCAATTAAACGATCAAAATTAGCCGACACCACTAAGTAAAGCACTGCGCCAACCAACGCAAACTTGGTGATTGCCTTGGTCAAATCAACTAACGCTTTAGTGCCAAACATTCTTTTAAATCCATTGAGAGGATTGATCTTACTTGCTTTAGGCGCTAACGACTTGGCTGAAAAGATATATCCACCAAGCATGCCCGCCGCTGCAAAAGCAATGAACACTGCAAGCGCAAAAATGGGGGACACAGCCAAAATGCTGTCTACAGCATGGCGACCAAATGTAGACGGTAGTAAATTATCTGAAAACACATCATTTCGATCAAATACAAAACCATTGGCAAAAACCTGGCTCAATTGAAGTATGATCATGCCACCAAAAACGGAAAGAAATAACGCTACCCCAATCATCATTGCAGCTACTGAAAGTTCTTGAGAACGAACAACTTGCCCATCTTCTTTAGCTTTTTCAAGCCGCTTCGCGGTAGGTTCTTCAGTACGCTCTTCGCTACTACTTTCATCTGCCATTATCTGATTCCCAAGGCCTGACCGAGCACATCAAATGCCTGCTGCCACAGCCAATTTATACGAAAACCGATACTTGTCATGGATATAAGTAACAAGACCATGCCAGCAATAATCATCGCTGGAAATCCCACTGCAAAGATATTAAGGGCTGGTGCTGCCCTTGTGATGACTCCTAAACCAATGTTAATAAGTAGCAATGAGGAGATAACAGGCATACCAAGCAATAGTGCACCCAAGAATATCATTGAGCTCCATTGAATTGTCAGTCCCGCCAGTGCAGTAATATCCAGCATTTTCCCTATAGGTAGTAATTCAAAACTCTCTAATACCAGAGAAATAACAATTACATGGCCCCCCATACCAAGAAAAATCAAGGTTGAACAAACTATCAAAAACTGCGCTATGACTGGGACATTACCCATATTTGGATCTACCATATTAGCCATACTAAGGCCCATTGATGAAGAAATTGCCTGCCCACCAACGATTAAAGCCGCATTCACAATTTGTAGAAGAAGCCCCATAGTGACACCAATAAATACCTGAGAAAAAACCTCACGCAAGCCCGCCGCAGACACAGGGTCAATAGTTGGCCACTCAGTCAGCGGAAAAACCATCCAGGTCAATAATGTCGCTAATAATACGCGAATTCTTACAGTCACAGCTCGAATAGAGAAAAACGGAGCAGATAATAAAAATGCAGAGATTCTTATCATTGGCCATAGCAATGTGTAAAAATATTCAATGACTTCGGCAACAAGGAGATTCATTACAAAAAGAGAGTAGGTATTCGTTCAAAAATACGTCGAAAAAAATCTACCATAACAGCGATCTGCCAACCACCAAAAATCACCAGCGCTAAAACCATTACCGCTAATTTAGGAATAAAACTGAGGGTCATTTCTTGAATAGAGGTCGCCGCCTGGAAAACACCTACGATAAGACCAACAGCCAAGGCCACACCCAATAATGGTGCTGCCACTAGAACTGCGATCCATAAAGACTCACGCCCTAAATCAATAACCTGTGCTGGATCCATAATAAGCCTCTAAGAGATAGTGAAGCTGCCCGTTAAAGAACCCATGATCAGTGTCCAACCGTCAACTAAAACAAACAACATTAATTTGAACGGCATAGAAATCATCATCGGAGACAGCATCATCATACCCATTGACATCAAAACGCTGGCGACAACAAGATCGATGACAATAAATGGAATATAAATGAGAAAACCAATTGAAAACGCACTTTTCAGTTCTGAGGTGATAAAAGCAGGCACTAGGGTCGCAAAGGGCACGTCTGCAGGCGTTTCCATATCTTCATTACCCGCAATCTCAGCAAACATAGCAATATCAGACTCTCTAGTTTGATTCAGCATGAAGGTTCTAAATGGTGCTTCAGCGTTGACCAATGCAGTATCAAATTCAATGGTCTCTTCAAAATAGGGTGTCAGCGCATTTTCATAAACATCAGTGAGCACTGGGGACATTATAAAGATAGTAAGAAATAACGAAATCCCCACCAAAACCTGATTGGGTGGAGTTTGTGCTGTACCCAGAGCCTGTCGTAATAAAGACATTACAATAATAATGCGCACAAACGAGGTCATCATCAGTAACAATGACGGCAATAACGTCAGCACAGTCATTAAAGCAAGCAACTGAAGTGTTAAGCTATATTTAGTGCCACCACTGCCGTCGTCGACCATATTTACAATGGGCAAACCACTTTGAGCGAATGCTGGCACTACAGCAGCAATACCCAAAACACATACACAACACAACAGGCATCGCTTGAGGAAGCTTGTATTACGCAAGGACATTATATTCACCATGTGGGCTGTTTAAATGCCACGAATACTATATTTTTCATTTCAGTGCCCAACTCCTAGTAAAGAACGATTATTGTGCCCTCAAACGGGGTCTATCCTGTCAGCATCAACTCTTTTGTGCGCGTCTAACTCAAGATCCCATTGGCCTAACTTAGTCATGCCACTGGCAGTTACACCAATGAGTATTTTTTCACTTTTGACGCTAACCAACAATAATTTCTGCCTAGCACCAATATTTCTGACTTCTATTATCTCAATCTGACGATCACCAGACAGGCTCATACCCGTACCATATTTTTTAATAGCAAATAAAGTCAGTACCAACAAACCTATCACCACGACAAAAGAGGCCATCATTGTCATTAAATCACTGAAACCTACCGTTTCCATTCTAACTAAGACCCTACAGCTGCTTTACGCGTTCAGATGCTGGCACCACATTCGTTAGCTTAACGCCGTATTTATCGCCCACCAAAACAACTTCGCCTTGAGCAACCTTAGTGTTATTTATGAGTAAGTCTAAAGGCTCACCAGCAAGTTTATCCAGTTCTACGACACTCCCTTGACTTAGACTCATAATATCTCTGATTTTAAGGGACGTTCTGCCTACTTCCAAGGAAATAGTAACGGAAATGTTTTGCAACACATCTGAATCTATTTTATTTTTTTTAACCTCTTCACCAAGACCTTCAGGCTTTATCTCGGCGTTATTGTCTAAGTCATCCATAATATGTACCTTTACTACATCTTAACCAGTTATTTCATTATACCGCTTATTAGGAGCCAGATTGTGGCCTTACCAACTGTATTGCCATGTTGGAAGATTGCATTCCTACGTGGCCTTCATATACCGGTATATTCTCTACATCCATCGTTGCAAAATTTGGCTTCGCGAAAAAAATAATATCTTCCTCGCGCAAAGCTTCAAATGCTTTAAGTGTTGTCTCAATCTGAGCAAGACTTACTGTTGTTTTAAGCTCAGCATCAAGGACAGCGTTTTTTAAGTCAAGGCTCCATTGCGTTGCAAGATCATCTTTAACATTTTCAGACGAAGGACGAACCAGCGACTCTCGAATCGTTTTCAGCGAATAGTAAGGATAAACAATATCAACAACACCCATATCACCGTCCGCAAGTTCAATGTTTATTCTTGTTACGAGTACTAAATCGTTACCCTCCACAATATCTGCAGATTTTGGACTATTTGCTAATGCCACTGCAGAACATTGTATTTTTTCCACCGGCGACCAGGCTTGCTCTAAGGACGCGAAGATAATATTCACTAAAATGTTGTTAATACTAATTTCCGTGGGTGTAAATGATCGAGCAACACTAAGCTTTGCTGACCGATCGCCTTCACCGCCAAAAAAACTGTCAAAACAACGAAACAATAATTTGGGCTGTATAATAATAAGAGAAGTACCATGCAGAGGCTTTACTCGCACCACGTTGCAAGCAACTGGAAGCTCAATTTCTTTCAAGTAATCTCCATAAGGGACAAGCCTCACAGTCTCTGAGGACCCTTTAACCTTACTGCGTAATATCGTTGAAAGCTCTTCTTTGAATCGAACCAAAAACCGATCATTGATAGGATTAATTGCGTCAATGTTGATACCTTTTGACGAGTCCTTTTTAACGATGTCATGCTTTACCGCTTTTACAAGCGTATTAAGGCCGGCATTAGCCTCTATGGAACCATCTTCAAGACCTGCTGAGAGCGCATCTAGCTCTTCTGGGGACAAGACATTTTCATTTTCAGCCATGATGGCCCTCACAATTCACTATAATTTGTAAAATTTTGTATGCTTAATTTTACTGAACAATAAGCTCTGCAAAATATAATTCTTTTATTTCTCGGCTACCTATACTAGCCTCTAAAATATCGTTTATTTCTTTTTTCAATTCAAAAGCTAAATCCTCACGAAATCTCATACGAGAAATCATTTCTTCTCTCTGCTCGGCAAGCACTTTTAATAACGCATTTCGAATAGGAAAATTATGTTCTTTGATGACCTCTGCAACCTCTCCTGCATCATTATCATTAAACATTAGGGCCACACGTATTTGAATAACTTTTTGAGAATTGTAAACATTTGACAGAAGCTCAGGCTTAATTTCGAAATATACTGGCTTTCGACCCGCATCATATTCTTGTTCAGCCTTTTCTGTAGATTGCTCCTGATTACTACTACCTGCCTCCATAGCTGCAATTGCCTGCTCTGCGTCAGTTGCCTCAGTAAATATGCCCATCGCATACATAATGCCGCCAGCGACACTGCCAAGCAAAACTAATACTAAGATGACAATTAAAATGATTTTTAATAAAGACCTTTTTTTTGGCGCATCACCATCATTATCAGCCATGGATTATCCTCCCTATAAAAATTTAAAAACTTACGTTAAACACTTATATCCAAGCCATCATTAGGCGATACACTCTTATGCGACTCAATTGACGCTTGTTGTTTATCACCATTTTTAACCAATGCTTGGTCTTTAACATCCTCTGACGCTGTCGAATTTTCGTCACTCTTAGCATTATTTCCGCTACTTAAACCTACATAAGCAGTTTCTATGCCATGTTCCCCCAATTCATCTTTTAATTTTGCCATACTTTCTTGCAGCAAGTCTCTAGTTACCAACTTTGAAGCATTAAAATAAGCTTCAAGTTCACCATTTTTCATTTCTAATTGAATTTCAATCCGTCCTAATGATTTTGGGTGCAAATCAAATTCTACTTGCCACGCTCCCTTTTGTATTTGCGAGGTGAGCCTTTGACCAAGAGCATCAGTCAATCGACGAGAAAGATCTAAGTATTGCTCCTGGCGACTAAGCAACCCTTTTTCAGCTGATACTAAAGTCTCAACGTCTACTCCCACTGAGGCAGCGCTTGACCTCAATTCTGCAGTAGCGGCTTGTCCTAGTAGAGCAGACCCTTGCTCTCCAGCAACTAAAGTCTTAACCAAGTTTACAGATGGCGTCCAAGAATTAACGTCAGCAGATTCTAAAACTCGTGATGTAGAGGCCAATAAATCAATAGGAGGCAATTTAACAACAAGATGATCTGACTTAACGGCCGTTTGCATTCTTTCGAACATAACCTTCGTGTCTACTATTGCTTGCGACGTTTTACCACGAACATCACTATTTTCATTATTAATAATTTTGTGACCTGTCTCTATGGTAGCTTTTTGAAGAGCATCTGCTAAAGACACTGTCCCTTTGTCTGTGGCAAATGAATTTGATAACGACAAATCAGGTTTTCCTATCATCTGTAGCGTATTATTTTTTAACATGTTTTCAGTACTTACTACTGATTGAGAAAGCGAAGACCGTATTTGCAATGTCTCTGCTGAATCCCCTGAAGAATAGGACGTATCTAGTTTTGACAATCCACCTTGCACTGCGGTAGATCTTGTATCTGCTTTAAAAGTGCCGTCTAGGTTTACAGTACTAGCCCTTAAATTCGGAGCGATAAAGCTACTGGGCTGATCCTTCTTAACCCCATCTTCTGTGCTCAAACTGACAGAAACCTTAG
>DNBN01000139.1:0-16298 GCA_003491845.1 Porticoccaceae bacterium
TTTAGATTTAAGATGAACAAGAGTCTATTTAAATTGATTAAAAGGTTAGTCAATTCAGCCTCTATATAGTTGGTGCTTCACAGATGGAATAGGCTTGGTTACCTAACCAGGGAGCAATAGCGTTCATTGCAAGGACAATATCCTCATCATAAATGGACCGACAGATATCTGCCATGGTTTGGGCCCAATTTCCGAGTTCATTATTGCGGCAAAGTAAACTCAGATAGCGCGCATTTGCTCCCTTTGTCAGCGGCAAAACTTGCATGTTTTGACATAATTTTGGGTAGGATACTAGGCACAGAGCAGAGGTAAATGCCCATCCCTGTCCTGATTGCACGAATTTTAATAGGGTTTGTGTACTGTCAAGTTCATAGCTTGATTCAAGAGTAATATTTAGCCGGCGGGCAATAAGTTCAGTAAGACTACCAAGGCGAGATTGGCGATTATAATGAATAAAAGGTAAGGCCTGGGCAAGTTGAGTAGGGGTGGTTTGCGAATCCGTTGGGTACTCATTGGGAACAATCATCACAATGGGATCCCTGAGTAAAGGAAGTCGTTGTAATTCTGGATGATTATCCACTGGATCACTAGTGATCAAAACATCAAGATCTCGATTGAGTAATGCCTGGGTTAATGGTGAAACCAAGCCAGTTCTTAAGGCAACTTTTGATGTTAAGGGCCTCATTTTCTGCATAAACTGTAGCCCTGCAACATCACAGAAAGAATCGATCATACCTATATTTAAGGGTAAGGTACCTCCGAACGATGCGTTACGCACATCAATCAACATTCGCTTAGTATCCTGTAATAAACTATCCGCATAGCCTTTTAGGATCAATCCACTTGGCGTTAATTTGATTGGCCTAGACCGAGTCAAGACCAATTGAGCCTGCGTTTGTCTCTCTAACTGTTTGATCGTTTGAGAGACGGCAGATTGCGTGATACCTAAGCGTTCGGCAGCCTGGGTAAGGCTGGTGGCTTCACTTACCGCAGCAAAAACGCGCAGCGCACTTATCTCTATGTTGTCATTATTTTTCATCGTCCTAGTTTAGCCTATAAGTTAGCTCAAGGAAGAGGGCTTTGAAGTAATAATGTGTAGCATCTTACGATTTTCTAGTGACCGTTACTGGTTGGATGCAAGTGTTTGCAATGCACTTAGTCCTACTGGTGCACCATGAAACTCTGACATTGCATCTAACAGGCAGTCCCAGAGAAACTCCGCACCACTGATGTCGCTCAAAATGTAAAAACAGGGAGTTTTATTTAGATCATGTCTAATAATAATTGCATTGGTCTTAGCCAGTGACGTTTGAGCTACTGCACCCTGCACAAATTTATGGCTTCGAAGATCTACTGCACAGAGTTTAGAAAACAATTCCGTGGCATTTATTCCAGTTACCGCCAGCCAGCAGTGACTATCATTGCGTGGCAAATTATATATCTGTTGGTCATAGCTTTGATGGTTTTCGACAGCCTTTTGATAGAGGCGTTTAACATCCTCACTGAGGAATAAAAGGTCGCTTAATACCAGTATCTCTTGGGCCGATAATTTTATTAAGAGTGATTGAGAGCTTTGTTCTTCGGCAGTATTCGCTAGGACTGGAACCTTAAAGCTTTGCGAAGCTAACCATTGGGGTGTACCGACACCCTTGAATCCTGTGCGGTCAAGGGTAGAGAGATCGCACAATCCCATTGATTTTGCGATTTCAATTTCGTCATTAATAGCGCCCTCATTAGGATAGCTGTCAACCACAATATTATCGCCTACTTGTTTAAAATGCGCCTGATATTGTAAGTGGCGCCGATAAAGTGGACTGCGACGCGTAGCCAGAGTCGGGGCGATGATATTGGTTTCTTGTTTAGTCATTATTACAACTCCTGACGCTTAGCGTCTGGATCATAAAAGGGAACCTTGGTAACTGTTGCAGCCACTAGAACACCATTTGTAGATTTAATTATAATACTGTCTCCCTCAGATGCAATCTCAGGTGGGACATAGGCAAGACCTATGACTTCTTCCAGTGTTGGAGAGTAGCAGCATGAGGTAACTCGTCCAACCATTTGGTTTTCGCTGAGCACCAAATGACTTTCCTGAGGTATTGGTGCGGACTTATCGTCAATCTGAAAACCAACGAGTGTTCGTGATACGGGTTGTTTTTCTAATTCACTAATGGTTCGGCTACCGATAAAAAATGGTTTTTGTCGTGATACGGCCCAACTCATTTGCACTTCGTTAGGATTAGACATTGCATCTGTATCTTGACCGACAATAATATGACCTTTTTCTAAACGCAATATTCTCTGTGCTTCAATGCCAAAGGGCTTGAGTGAATACTCTTCACCAGCATCCAGTATCGCGTCCCAGAGAGCTTCACCATATTGCTGAGGGACATGAATTTCATAACCCAGTTCGCCGACAAATCCGACACGAAGCAGTCTAGCTGGAATAGTCGCTACTAGCCCGCAGCGTACGCCCATATATGGGAAAGCTTGTGCAGAAAGGTCTATATCAAAACAGACTTTTTCTAGTACTTTTCTGGCGTTGGGACCTGCGATATTGACTCCACAGTAAGCGGAGGTTACGTTAGCAATATCAACATCTAATTGCCATTGCGCATTCCACTTGAGCATACTTTGGTAAACACTGTCTGCGCCACCGGTTGTGGCAGTGACATAAAAATGGTTTTTATTAAAGCGGCAGGCAACGCCATCATCAATCACCACACCAGCCTCATTAGTAAGCAGCGCATACCGAGCTTTGCCCACGGGTTGTTTTATAAAGCCGAAAGTGTAAAAGCGATTTAAAAATTCTCCTGCATCTGGACCGCGCAACTCAAGTCCACCTAAGGTTGACACATCCACTAGGCCAACGTTTGAACGCACATTGGCAACCTCATGGTTAATACAGTCCTGAGTGCTTAGATTTTTATTAGCGTAAAAAGCAGGGCGATACCAGGCGCCTGCTTGAAGCATCTGCGCACCAGCTTCCAAATGCCGATAATGAATGTTACTGCGCCTTGCAGGATAGAAACTACGACCAGCACTCTGTCCTAGCTGTTCGGCGGAGAAAGGCGGTCGAGCAGTGGTAACACCCGTATCGGCAACCGTGCGATTGGTCGCCGCCGCAACTATTCTAGCCGCTGCTAGGGCAGAGTGACGGCCCTGAGAAGGTCCCATACCGCAGGTAGAATATCGTTTCACCAGCTGTATGTGTTCATAACCATCACCGGTGGCATTAATAATATCAGCGATGGTTAAGTCTTCATCAAAATCTACAAACTCTTTACCCTCTGGGTGGGCAAAAATTGGCCAAGGATGGTTAGGGCTCGGGATTGAAGAGCGTATTGGGGATTCCAGTACAAGGTCTGTTGTTCCTAGCTCATTAGTTACCTGATGTGCAACGTTGGTTGCTTCAGATAAAACGTCTTTGAGCGCCCAAAGGCTATTTACAGAGCCCGCTAGATGCAGCTTGTCTGGACAGTTAGTTATGGTGAACATGGCCGATGCATCATCATAGCTAAGCTGAGCACCAGCTTGGCAGGCCAATTGGTAGGCGGGAGTATATCCCACTGACATGCAGAGCAAATCGCAGGCAATGATCTCTCCATGATCGGAACAGATGCCTTGACTGATAAGCTTGCGTACTTCAACACTTGTGATACGCATTGATCCTTGATGCTGGGCTGCGTAAACAGCTTGACCAGTTTCAATTCTCATACCCTTTTTTACAGCAGTGATGGCAATATCATCATAATCCGGATTTTTTCGCAGATCTATAATAGCTTGAATAGTAACACCAGCATCTTGCAGGTCTAAAGCGGTTCCATAACCCTCATTATTGCCGGTCAAGATGACCGCCTTGCTACCGGGTTTAACTCCATACAAATGCAATAAGCGTTGGGCTGCACTGCTCATCATTACACCGGGTAGATCATTATTATGAAACAGAGCCGGTTGCTCCAGAGCTCCTGTGCATAAAATAGTATGTGCTACTCTTACTTTAAACAGCCGATTACCTTTTACAATAGGTAGCCAGTTGTCTGCAAACCAGCCGTTACAAACGGCATCTGTCATTACAGTAATATTGGGATTGGCTGCTATGTCATTCAGTAATTGTTGGAGTAGACCTGAAGCATATAAGCCATCGGAGTCAAATCGCGAATAATTCAGAGCACCGCCCAGGTATGGATTCTCATCCACCAGCAGCACTTCAGTTGCTCCAACGGCGGCAGACAGCGCAGCTTGCATTCCAGCAGGGCCGCCACCGATGACCGCGACATCAAAAAATTTATATTGCTTGTCATGATAGGCAGGCTTAAGTGATTGATCAATAACCCCTAATCCAGCTTTTTTACGTATCAACGGCGCCCATTTTTCCCACATACCCCGCGGTTTGAAAAATGCTTTATAGTAAAAGCCGACGGGTAAAAAACGCGAGAAAACACCTAGCAACGCACCCCAGTCTCGGATTAAACTTCCAGTGTAATTTTGACCAGTGACCTGCATGCCATCTTCAATAGCCTGTTTGTCAGCAAGTACATTGGGACTGGAGGGTAATTGGACTAACGTATTGGCGTCTTGTCCGGCCATGGTTAATATGCCTCTAGGGCGATGATATTTAAATGAGCGGCTCAATAAATATTGTTTGTCGGCCATAAGCGCACTGGCAATGGTATCTCCAGAAAAGCCATGAATGATGCGGTTTTCGAAGGTAAACTGAATAGGCTTTTGTCGATTTATTAAGCGGCCATAGGGCGCCGGTAGACGTGATTTCACGGTGTAGTCTCCGGTTTTGTTTCGTGCTGTATGATTGATTTTGTATAAAGTTCATCTGGCGTAAATGTTCTTACTACCTCGTCAGTTAGAGTATTCCGTTCTGCCAAAAACCAAAATGAACTAGGTGTGTGGCACCACCATTCGATGACGATTCCGGCAGTATTGTCATGAAAAAACACATGTTCAGCCCAATCTCGTGATGATGTTGTCTGGTGATCTGGGGTTGGATGATATTCACCGCCATAGGTAAATTCTGAAATGTTACGCAGGCCGTTTAGTGGGCAGCTAAGCAGTTTCATCGTTTTACCTCTAATGACTAGCGGCAGTTGCGCCGGCTTCGTTAATTTGCTCAAAGCGATAAAAGCGCTCTAATTCAAAGGGCTTGATCAGGTCTGGCACTTTTCCAGTGGCTATAAGTGCCGCCATAGTTACCCCGCAGATAGGTGTTGCTTTAAAACCCCAGGTGCCCCAGCCGGCATCTAGGAAGTAGTTCTTCACAGGACTTAGACCCATAATTGGACTATAGTCTGGGGTCATATCGGTGATTCCAGCCCACTGGCGTAATAGTCTGGCTTGTGTCAAAAATGGAAAAAGTTCTAAGGCAGCTGCTGATAGTGTTTCTCTTTGATCTAGAGTTGCCCGAGTGTTGTACAGCGGGTAGGGGTCTGATCCGCCACCAATGACAAATTCACCTCGCGATGTTTGATGAACATAGACATGTACTTGGGGTGAACTGACGTGGGGTGTTAGTATTGGTTTATAGGGTTGGGTTACCATTGCTTGCAAGGGGTAACAATGAATTGGCAGCGCAATACCGGCCTTTTTAGCAACAATAGAGCTGGCTCCTGCAACTGCTTGCACAACAGCGCCACAGTGGATGGTACCCCGATTAGTTTTAACTCCATTGACGCGTCCATTGGCAATGATAATATCTTCAACTTCTGTCAGTTGATGCAACTCAACACCTCTATCACAAGCGCCTTTAGCATAACCCCAGGCAACAGCATCGTGTCTTGCTGTGGCCCCATCTGCATGCCATAAACCGGCCATTATGGGATAGCGTGCATCTTCTGACATATTTAAATTTGGTACTAATTCGGCTATAGACTGTCGATCAACTAACTCTGAGCGCACTCCCAGATGTTGGTTAACTTCGGCTCTCCAACGGAAACTTCGAATGGCTGCATCGCTGTGAGCGAGAGTCAGTTGTCCTCGACTTTCCATCATCACGTTGTAGTTAAATTCATTGCTAAGGTTATTGTATAGCTTGACCGATTCGCTATAAAAGTTAACGCCCGATTCGGTAAGGTAATTCGAACGGATAACGGCAGTATTTCTCGCGGTGTTGCCACCCCCAAGGTAACTTTTTTCGAGAATAGCTACATTGGTCACACCGTGATATTTGGCTAGATTATAAGCAATAGCGGCACCATGCCCGCCGCCGCCAATAATGACAACATCATAGTGTTTCTTGAGTGCCTTTTCTGGCGTAAAGTGATGTTTGGCAGGATATTTTTTAGTCAATCCATATTTTAACAGTCCAAACGGCATAATTTACTCTCTCTAGATATTTTAAATGACTGATTTAGCTTCCAAGGAACACCACAGTCTTGTTCCCATCGAGAAAGACTCGTCTTTCTACGTGATATCTAACGGCTTTGGCCAGGGCCAAACATTCGTTATCCCTACCTGCTCTGATTAGCTGTTCAGGTCCATGATTATGGTCAACTCGGGTCAACATTTGTTCAATAATAGGTCCTTCATCCAGATCAGATGTGACATAGTGTGCCGTAGCACCTATAACTTTAACGCCACGCTCATAGGCCTGATGATAGGGTTTTGCACCTTTGAATCCAGGTAAAAATGAATGGTGAATGTTAATGCAACGGCCGCCTAGTTTTTGGGTAAGACCATTAGATAAAATTTGCATATAACGGGCTAATACAACTAACTCTGAGGTGGTTTCCTTAACTATCTCTAGGAGACGCTGCTCTTGCTGATGTTTGGTGCCTGAGGTAACAGGTAAATGGATAAAACGGATACCTTCGCGTTCTACCATAGGTCTTAAATCTTGGTGGTTTGAAACCACAGCCGTAATTTCCATATTGATCTCACCTTTTCTTTGGCGATAAAGCAAGTCATCTAAGCAGTGGTCATATTTTGACACCATGATAAGAGTTTTGACAGCTTGTGACGGGTCATGAATATTCCATTCCATTCCATAACCGGCTGAAATAAGACTAAATTGCTCGATAATAGACTCAATAGTGGGTGCATCTTCTTCACGACGAAAGACCGCGCGCATAAAAAATTTATGTGTGGATTCATCATCAAATTGTTCTAGTGCGCAGATATAACAATTTTTGTTCGCTAAAAATGTTGTTACAGCGGCTACTACACCTAATCTGGCTTTGCATGTTCCAGTAAAAATGAAATTATTGCTATCTATATGGTTAATGGTCATTTGATCTCCTAAAGAGTGGTCCGCGTGTGAAACCCTGTTTTGACTCTAACAATTGCTCATTAATCGTTTTCTGCCACCGCTTGACATAGTGCATCGAAGGGAATGAGCCGGTCAATCACGATTTGTTTAAATAAGTAAGTCTTATGCAGACGTTCCGAATACCTAATTATGGTCGTTATGCATGAACATTATTCTCGTTAATCGCGGTATATGCTATTATTTATCCGCTGTGGTGACAGTGTCTACCTTCCCTGCAGGGAATTTAGTTTACTGATAAAAAGCTGAGTAAACTTCGTGATTTAATCTGCTCAGTTGGGTAATTTGATGGTGTGGGAGTAAATAGATTGAGTAATATTAGTGATAGGGGAACGATGTTTGTATCCATAATGGGACAACGGCGATCCTATCCGCGGCTGCAGGAACCAGCACCTCCTGTTGAAACAATGGATGAGATTTTTGCCGCTTCGCTGCGGACACCTGATCACATGCATCTGCGACCATGGCGGTTTTTAGTTATTGCCGGAGATGACCGGCACCACTTGGGCGAATTGTTTGTAAAAGATGCATTGCAAAAGGATCCTTTAGTGTTGCCAGAAATACGAGACACTATCCGAGCTAAAGCAATGAGGGCACCGTTAATTGTGGTCGGTGTTTTATCCTATAAAACCCATGAGAAAGTACCCTTTATAGAGCAAGCTATTGCAACTGGGGGTGTGCTCAATAATATCGGTATGGGGGTTTATGCTCATGGTTTTGGATCCGTATGGCGAACAGGTCCCTTTGCGTCATCAGCAATCATAGGTCAAGGTCTAGGGGTGGCTGAGGATGAAGAGATAATTGGATATCTCTACATCGGTACACCCTCTAATGCAAACCGACCTCAGAGGACTGTAAATCCAAATCAGTTCTTTAGCACATGGCCACCAAGGATAGAAAACTAATCCATAGCAGCACAGACTAAGTAAAGACAAAGGAACGTATAAATATTATTTTGAGGAATTTTTGAATGACCATTGATGAAAGCCATTTAACAGAAGGTATGGCAACAGCGAGTAACATCAGAGTTCTATTTGGCTCTGAGACAGGGACAGCAGAAGAGTTTGCTTTTGACTTAGGCACTGCGTTGCAGAGTGAAGACTATGCCTGTGAGGTTACGGATTTTGATGATTACAGTAGCGCTGATTTAGCGGCTGAAGAGCTGGTCATTGTGGTAACCAGCACTTATGGTAATGGTGAGGCGCCTTATAACGCAGAAGATACCTATACTTGGCTTGAGACTGAACAACCAGACCTCAATAAGCTGTCGTTTAGCGTTTGTGCTTTAGGCGATACCGGTTATCCTGCTTTTGCCCAGGCAGGAAAAGATTTTGATCGATTTTTAGGCGAATGTGGTGCTGAACGGATCCTGCCTAGATTTGAGATAGATGCTTGTTTTGATGAATCCATCGAGCCGTTCATTGAGCTGGTTAAAAACTGGTTGTCTGAACATGGCGCCCGTTTTAAGAAATAGCTGCAGATGATATTATTTGTTGAGATGGTGAGATTATGATAATTGTAAGGATGATTCTATTTGGCTTGATCTTATTTCTTGGCGGTTGCGCAGCCTACCAGCCCCCTCAAATTGACAATGTTTGTAAAATATTTAGCGGTAATACTGATTGGTATAAAGACGCCCGAGCAGTCAAAAAGCGTTGGGATATGCCTATTTCAGTGATGATGGCTATTATGCGTCAAGAGTCCTCATTTCGGCCAAAAGTAAGGCCAGAGAGGCCAACCTTTCTATTTATACCGTTGCCACGAAAATCATCGGCCTATGGATATGCTCAGGCTCAGGATCCAGCTTGGAATGATTATCGCAGGGCGACAGGTAACTGGAGCCATGATCGCGATAATTTTGCCGATGCTATAAATTTTATTGGATGGTATACCCACACGAGTCATCGCCGATTAGGTATTTCAAAATCTGACCCCTATAAGCAGTACTTAGCCTACCACGAAGGCTGGGGTGGTTATGCTAAAAAATCCTATAATAAGAAGCCGCAACTTCTCAAGGTTGCTAAGAATGTAAAACGTCAGACATTTATTTATAACGGTCAGTTAAAAAAATGTAGGCCTTCTCTTGATAAATTAGTAAAAGGTTGGTTTTCCTAGGTACGCAGAAGCGCCGCAAACAATTTAACTGTCATCGCAAAGACACTCAATGGATAAAGTGTGATGTACAGTTAGATACGACTTGTAAGCTCTGGAGTAGTAATGACACTGAATCATGTTGATGTGATTATCGTTGGTGCTGGACTATCTGGTATTGGCGCAGCGTGTCATTTAACAAACGAGTTACCTAATAAAACCTACGCTGTTTTAGAGAGTCGCAATACCTCCGGTGGCACCTGGGATTTGTTTAAATACCCTGGTATTCGCTCGGATTCAGATATGCATACTTTAGGCTACAACTTTAAACCCTGGAAACATCAAAAGGCCATTGCTGATGGTCCTGCAATTCTTAGTTACATTCGCGAAACAGCCAAGCAGTATGACGTTGAAAAACACATTCGTTATAATCATCAGGTGGATAAAGTTGCTTGGGATAGTGATTTGGCCCGTTGGACAGTCACGTTTAAAGACAAGATTGGCGAAGGGTCAGCAATGACCTGTCATTTTATTTATAGTTGCACTGGCTATTATCGCTATGATCAGGGCTATACTCCAAATTTTCCGGGCATAGGTGGCTTCAAGGGGCAGGTTATCCATCCGCAGCATTGGCCAGAGACCCTTGATTATACCGGCAAGAGGGTGGTGGTTATAGGCAGCGGTGCAACGGCGATCACGCTTGTCCCTTCGATGGCCAAGACTGCTGGGCATGTGACCATGTTGCAGCGCTCTCCAACCTATGTGGTGTCGCGTCCATCAGTTGATGATTTTGCCGTAAAATTGGAATCTTATTTGCCTGATCAGCTAGCCTATACCTTGACGCGTTGCAAAAATGTGTTTTTTCAAATGATCCTTTATCGAATGAGTAAACGTCGCCCTGCCTATATTAAAGCACAGCTGATTAAATGGACTAAACATTGGTTGGGCGATAAGGTCGATGTTGGTAAGCATTTTACCCCGACCTACAATCCATGGGATCAGCGACTCTGCCTGGTGCCTGATGGTGATTTGTTTCGGTCCCTACGTCAAGGTTCATCGTCGGTTGTTACTGATCATATTAAAACATTTACCGACAAAGGTATTGAACTTAGATCAGGCGAAACCTTGGAAGCGGATATCGTTGTTACAGCCACTGGTCTTGAGTTACTTGCCCTGGGTGGTATGCAAGTAAATGTGGATGGAAAAGAGGTAGATGTGTCAGACGCAGTTCAGTATAAAGGAATGATGCTTAGTGATGTGCCTAATTTATTTTTTGCAACCGGCTATACCAATGCATCTTGGACATTAAAATGTGATCTCACCAGTGGTTATGTTTGCAGATTGATTAAACATTTAGATCGACATCAACAGCAGATATGTATGCCACATAATACAGACAATCATCTTAAGCGAATTATGTCTATTGGTCTGGAGTCAGGTTATGTTATGCGGTCTATCGATAAGTTCCCAAAAGAAGGTCTCACTGCACCATGGAAGCTGTACCAAAATTATTTCCTAGATTTATTGGGTTTGCGTATGAGGTCAGTAAAAGATGGATATATGGTATTTGCTAAACGAGGATCTATTGAAGAGTGACAAGTGTGTGCCCTAACGCTAGAGTTTTTAGTTAGTAGCTTGGGCTTGCTGCAGAGAGTTGGTTCTTGCTTTTTGCGAAGTGAAAATAAATACGCCAACGAAGGCTATGGATAAGAGTACTGTAATAGTGGGTGCAGGGGCGCTGTCAATGAAGAAGCTGGCATACACACCCAATATGGAACAGAGAACAGACACACCTATCGACAGTCTAATCATATGCTTAAATTCGTTGGTTACCAAATGCGCAATAGCACCGGGCGCGATCAACATGGCAATTACTAAAATCATTCCTACGGCTTTAAGTGCCGCGACAATAGTTAATGATAAAACACAGAGCAGACCATAATGTAATAGGCCTACCGGCAGACCAATCACATTAGCATGTTGATGGTCGAATACGAACACTAGCAAATCTTTTCCTTTAGCTAGCACAACGACTACAACTATTAAGCTTATTAGGCCCGATTGCATAACATCGTCCCAGCTTATTCCGAGAATATCACCAAATAAAATATGATCGAGGTGTATCGAAGAGTCAACTTTTGTCATCATCACTATCCCTAGGGCAAACATGCTGGAAAAAACAACGCCCATTGCCGTATCTTCTTTTAGTCGACTATTGTTGCTAATAAACCCAGTTGCGGTAGCACAAAATATCCCTGCGAAAAATGCCCCTACTATATAGGGAAAGCCGAGGATATAGGCTAAGACCACTCCGGGAAGGATCGAGTGCGAGATAGCATCACCCATTAGAGACCAACCTTTCAAGACTAAAAAGCATGAGAGTATGGCAGTGGGGATGGCTACTAAAATAGCAATTAAAAAAGCTTGTTGCATAAAGACGAAGGTAAAAGGCTCAAAAATCACCGCAAAACTAGTCATGAGTAGCCTTATTAACTGGTATAGAAGCGCCGATTTTTCGTTGCGCAGCAAGGTACCCATGTTTAGGCGCGAGCAAAAAAACCATGATAAATAGACATGCTTGAAGTAATACGATAACTCCCCCAGTCGCGCCGTCAATAAAGAAGCTTAGGTAGGCCCCTAAAATGGAGCTAGTTGCACCTATAGCAAGACTTAGACAGATAATTACACCAAACCGATCACTAAGAAGATAGGCTGTAGCGCCTGGTGTTACCACCATGGCAATGACTAAAAACGCACCGACAGTTTGCAGCGCAGCAACAGCAGAGGCGCTTAAAAGTGTGAAGAATAGAATTTTTAGCCTTTTGGGACGTAAGCCTACGGTTCGTGCATGATTTTCATCAAAGAAAACCACCAATAAGTCCTTCCATTTGGCAGTTAATATGATGAGCGAGATAAGGCCAATAATTATCAACTGAAAAGTATCTTGGGGAGTAATCGCTAAAATATTACCCAAGACAATGGTTTGCAGGTCTATGGAGGCTGGTGATAATGAGGTCATGAAAAGACCTAGACCAAAAAAGGCGCTAAAAATAAGCCCAATAATGGCATCCTCTTTGAGTTTTGTTCGTTGACTTAAAAATAACATGGTACTTGCCGCTAAGCCACCGGCAAAAAAAGCACCTAAAGCAAAAGGTAGTCCAAGCATGTATGCCCCTGCAATACCTGGTACGATTGAGTGAGATAAAGCATCACCAATCAAAGACCAGCCTTTCAGCATTAGATAAGCTGACAAAAAACCGCAAACGCCACCTACAAGGCCGCTAACAGCCATAGCATTAACCATATAATTATAGGTAAAGGGGCTGAGGAGACCGTCCATTATTATCGGCCATCACTCTTGTTTGACTGATTTTCTCCATACAGAACCACCGGGCGTTCATCATCGGACAGCACGGTTACTTGGCGAGTGTCATCATCATTGTGTAATTGTTTTCCAGTCAATACAAAGCGACGCAATACACCGCCAAAAGCCAGTTGCAAATTTTCTTGAGTAAAAACAGTTTCCGTAGTGCCTGAGGCGAGTACCGTACGATTAATTAATACAGCACGATCGCAGAATTCAGGCACACTGCCAAGGTTATGCGTAGAGACCAAGATCACTTTTTCTTCTTCACGTAATTGTCTCAAAAGAGACATAATTTGCTCTTCAGTTTGCACATCCACGCCGGTAAAAGGCTCATCTAGTAAAATCACCTGACTTTCTTGGGCGAGTGCGCGAGCTAAAAATACTCGTTTTTTTTGCCCTCCAGATAATTCACCAATTTGGCGCTTGCGCAAAGCAGTCATGCCGACTCTTGCTAGAGCAATTGCAACCATGTCATGGTCTTTTTGTCGAGCAACTCTAAACATCCCCATATGCCCATAACGACCCATCATTACTACATCTTCAACTAATACTGGGAAATTCCAGTCAATTTCTTCGCTTTGGGGAACATAGGCCACTTGATTACTCTGCAGCGCTTTTTTAACCGATACACCAAGTATTTCTACAGAACCCTTCGCCAAATTAACAAAACCCATTATCGATTTAAACAACGTTGATTTGCCGCTGCCATTTACTCCTACAAGTGCGGTAATTGTGCCCTTGGGTAAGGTAAAGCTGGTGTCATAGATGGCGGTGGTACCATTTTTATAGGTGACAGTAATGTTGTTGACTTTTAATCCAGTCATTATCGGCGTAGCCCCTCCGATATGGTGTTTAACGTCACTTTAAGTAAGTCAATGTATGTGGGCACTGCACCATCTTTAGCGCTTAATGAGTCTACATAAAGAATGCCAGCATAGTTTGCTGTTGTTTCACGAGCGACCTGTTCCGCAGGTTTAGATGAGACTGTACTTTCACTGAATATGGCTTGTATATTATTATTTTTGATAAGGTCAATAACCTTGCGAACCTGTTGTGGAGTGCCTTGTCCGTCTGCGTTAATTGGCCACAGGAAAGCCTCTTTCAAGCCAAAATCTCGCGCTAAATAACTAAAGGCTCCTTCGCTAGTGACTAACCAACGGTCACTGGCGGGTAAGTCGTTAAACTGTTCTTTGAAAGGCGCTACAGTAGCGTTTATTTTAGCGCTGTATACGCGTGCATTGGTATTGTATATGTCGGCGTTAGGAGCGTCATATTTAGTCAGGGCTCGTCTAATGTTCTCAACATATATCAACGCATTGCTTGCTGACATCCAAGCATGTGGGTTGGGCTTTCCCATGTAAGGGCCTTGACTTATACCTAATGGTTGAATGCCTTGGGTTACTACAATTGTAGGTAGGTCTTTGAAATTAGTAAAAAACTTTTCAAACCAGAGCTCTAAATTCAGGCCATTGTAAAGTATTAAATCTGCATCTTGAGTTCGTCTTATATCTCCGGGCGTGGTTTGATAATTGTGAATTTCGGCATCTGGTTTAGTGATAGACTCAACAACGGCTGCATCTCCTGCTATATTTTGAGCTATGTCAGCTATTACTGTGAAGGTGGTTATAACCTTAAATTTCTTATCACTGTTGGCATGAATCTGACCAGATAATGCGACCGCAAGTAGAGTAATAAAGATATGTTGAAACATGAGATGCCTAGGTTGCGAAAAAACAATTATAGCTGATAACTATCAGTTGGATGGATCGAGACTGGATATTACTAAAAATCTAACAACAATCCAGGACAGGACATTAGACTACCACTGAGGAGAAATCTGATCTAGGGGTGTACCAAAATTATCTACACCCCAGACATAAATTTTCTATGTTTGAGGTGTAGATCGTTACTTAAGTGTTTAACAGGCGCGCTTTAGCCACGTTATATTGCTCTTCAATACTGGCGACCAAATCACCTGCGGTTAACACTGCTTTGATAGCTCCAATACCTTGACCACAACCCCAGATATCCTTCCAGGCCTTGGCTTCTGAATTACCGCCCGATCCAAAACTCATCTTTGATGGGTCACTTTCAGGTAGATTGTCAGGATCAAGTCCTGCGGCGATGATAGATGGTTTTAAATAATTGCCATGGACCCCTGTGAAGAGGTTACTTAGGACAATATCATCAGCATTACTGTCAACCAATGATTGTTTGTAGGGTTGTTCTGCATTGGCCTCTTTAGTCGCAATAAATGCTGATCCTATATACGCCAGGTCAGCGCCCATTGCTTGTGCAGCAAGCACTGCGTCTCCGTTTGCAATTGATCCAGACAGCAATAAAGGACCATTAAACCATTCCCGAATCTCTTGTATTAAAGCAAATGGCGAGAGCGCGCCTGCATGGCCGCCAGCGCCTGCTGCTACGGCAATTAGTCCATCAGCCCCTTTCTCTATGGCTTTTTTAGCGAAACGATCATTAATAATGTCATGCAAAACAATGCCGCCGTAGGAGTGGATGGCTTCATTAACAAATTCTTTTGCACCAAGAGAAGTAATCACGATAGGGACTTTCCATTTTACACACATCTCGACATCGTGTTGAAGTCTATCATTGGACCCATGAACAATTTGATTCACAGCGAAGGGTGCTGAGGGATTGTCGGGATTGGCCGCATCATAGTCAGCTAGTTCAGTGGTAATTTTCTCTAACCAACGATCTAATTCCTCCGCAGGTCTTGCATTAAGTGCCGGAAATGAACCCACAATGCCAGCTTTACACTGAGCAATTACCAAGTCTGGATTCGAAATTATAAAAAGCGGTGCTGCGACGATGGGTAGTTTTAATCGTTCTGAAAGTATTGGTGGTAATGCCATTGTAAAGTCCTATGGTACTATTGCTTCATGAATTTTAAATTTAAGTTGTTTAAATTTCCACATTAATTGTTTGTGCACTTTATACGGAGCAAATTGATTTTCTGATCTCGCTGCCGCTTTTAGTTCCAACTGGATTTGATTCTAGCGTTAATGTAAAAATTCGCAAAGCCGTAATGGATTGAAGATCGTGACCCTTGCATATTAAAATAATCATAAGGGCGCTATTTAAAGTCAAGTTGACCAGGGTATTCATATACACAAGGGCTGTTATACTGACCAAAATTTTTTCAAAATAGAGTAGTAACGATGTCTATTAAACGATTGTCTTCTATGAGTTACATACTAATTATTATGGTCTTGCTGTGGGCCTGTGCTTCGGCAATGTTGTTAGGAGATGTAAGTGTTTATGATGAAAATCATCTTTTAGAGAATATTCAGGCCCTGACCCTTGGTTTGTCATTACTTCTTTTTTTGATACCTTTGGCAGATAGTTCTAGAAATGATCGACTGATCGCAGCCTTTTTTTCGGTTCTGGTATTGGGTTTTATTCTAAGAGAGCTTGATGTTGAAAAGTTTGATTTGCCCTCTGTTGTAGTCTTTCTTGGCTCAGGTAAAGGCCGCAATGCCATGTTGGCTATTGGTTTTTTTGTTGTCCTAAGCGTTGCTGTATTTAATTTTCGGTATTATT
>DNBN01000139.1:16529-17315 GCA_003491845.1 Porticoccaceae bacterium
GTATTCAATTTTCGGTATTATTTTAGCCTCGCTAAATGCTTTATTCGGAGTCGCGTGGGTATTACGGCATTAACTGCAGGCATATTTCTTGTGGTTGGAGATATGTTTGAGAAAATAAATATTCCTTATCATGTACTCATTGAAGAAAGTCTTGAATTGATCGGCTATACCATTTTGTTGTCTGCAGCATCTTCTATGGCTCGACGTGAGGTTAAATCCGATACATTTATTCGCTGATTTTTATGCAGCCTGATGTTGACCTAAACAAAGACTATCTTTGTAGCTCAACGACCCTGCGTCTCGGTAGGGGACGAAAAACCTTGGCGGAAACGTTTAATTTCCCGCATTTGTTGAATTCGATACGATAATATGTATTGTCTGCATAAAGTTTTACACACAGGTGTTGCTGTGCTTATCTTTGATGCTCCACCCTTGGCTAGCGGGGAATACGCTTTAATCGTTTGATTCATTGAGTACGGCTGATAGGGCGCATCCTCCATGGTGACTTGGATTGCTGTTTGATGGTGAATCTATTTTTAACCGATATGGTTGTCTACATCTAATATGGCAGAGAAGTTAAGATGGTGAAATAGTTGAATACCTTCTCTTGCACTATCTTTTATCAACGAAAACCTTTAAATAATCCTACTCTCTGCAAAGATAATCTAGAGGTAATACTGCTTGCTTAAACAGTAAAGATAAAAAGATCATGCGGCTCTACTATATTTAGAGTTACCAGCTTTTATGGATAAGTTCTCTACATTAGACGGATTTAGCGTGCGTGCT
>DNBN01000180.1:0-1603 GCA_003491845.1 Porticoccaceae bacterium
AATGGGCTAGCTTCGCCGCCACTGATGGGCATAGTGTATATATCGCCCAACATATCAAAAACAAGAGTCTTTCCATCTTTACTGATACTGAGGTTTGACCAGGTTGTTTCTGTCGTATCAATTGAGATAGTTTTCATCTCGCCCTTAGGTTCCGTGACATCCCATTCGTTTTCAGCCGCCTCCTCCAAAGTGTCCGCGGAAAATACAGGGGCAAAAGTAAAACTACATAAGAGGGAAATTATGAAAGTGAGGAGTCTATTGTTGATCATGTCTTCTGAGCCTCGATAAAATTTACAGCGCCATAGCTAGCATTGATACCAGCGAACCATAATATCCTATCAATTGACGCAATGGGAGTGGCGGATAAATACAAATTAAAAACAGAATTAACCTAGAATACGGGTCCAGAATGGAAACGGAAGATATCGTCAGGGTGCTCGATAAGGTATTGCTCACGTTTAGCAAAAAAAGCAACTCGTTCCTCAATACTTTGGTCGCCAGCAGCTTTTTCAGCAAGACTCAAATAATCTTTAAAATGCCGTCCTTCCGATTTTAGAAGTGACAAATAAAAGGCCTCTAATTCAGAATCTAAATAAGGTGCCAGCCGAGCAAAGCGCTCACACGACCTCGCTTCTATAAAAGCGCCGATAATTAGTATATCGATAAGCTTACCAGGATCATCATTTCTAGCTAGTTCACGTAACCCTGAAGCATATCTGGAGGCTGTTATATGCTGATAGGAAATATCACGCCGCCGCATAATTGCAATAACTTGTTCGAAATGCCGCATCTCCTCCCTAATAAGTCTAGACATTTTGTTAATCAATTCGAAGTTATCTACATAACGATAGATTAAATTCATAGCAGTGCTCGCGGCTTTCTTCTCGCAGTTAGCATGATCAATTAACATTATTGCCTGATTATCTAGGGCATTCTCTAACCAGCGATCAGGAGTTTTACACGGTAGAAAATTTTGAATATCTTGTAATGCCGTTGTCATAATTCCAGCCTGTTAATATGCTACCAAACGATAGTTGCAGCAAACTTTGTGATTTTCGAACTTTACCACGGATAAGACAAAAATGACCTTGTATATCTGTATAATCTTACCCTCTCCATAAACAACTCCCACCGACCGCTAAACAGTAATTAGACTACATCCTATCATTGTCACTCTCATTTTTATTTTTCATTAGAACGCTGAGTTTTATGTATTATCAAAGAACAACAACGTCGTTTTAAATATTGCAGCTTGAGGTTAGTAACGCCTCATAATTTGCAACAATGGGCTGATACTGTTCGGGGTCTTTTCTTGCTTTCTGTCGATAGTGGCCGACGATCCGTCTCCAATATTGTTGATGATTCGAATTCGACCAATCCCACATCACAGAGCCTGTGTTAGCGATTTCCTTAGAGGCGTCTTTTGAGACATAAATCCCTTCATAGAAACGATTATTTTCAAAAATAATTTGCTCACCTTTTAGCCTGTATCCATTACTAATGAGAGCGTTTCGAACTGCATAGTTTCCGTGGACCGAACAGATCAGTAGGTCAAATGCAGCCTGAGGAGCAGATGAACATAGACTATTGATAAATTCAACAG
>DNBN01000180.1:1936-2781 GCA_003491845.1 Porticoccaceae bacterium
ATGTCTTTCACATCACCGCAACGAACATGCCAAGTATATTCGTCAACAGGACAATTTCTCCTCAGTTTTGCCTCAAGTTTTTTCATTTGCTCTTCAAGAACATCAACAAAAACGACCTCACCAGCCCGTGATCTTTTAAGCAGAGACATACCGAGTAATCCATGATCACAACAACAGTCCCAAACCGTTTGGTAGGGTTCCACCAGCATGCTCTCCAGCAAACTAAGTCTGCTACCGGGCCTTAACAGTCTTTTATTTTTATTCATTTAGATTAGCCCCTGTTTCACAATTCATCAACGTCTTTCAGACCTAGAGGATAAATAACTGAAATATTATGCAATGTTTTTATAGCGATCTTCTCGGCATTGGCTCCGACACTTATTGCTACACATAATTGTACTATTTTTAGGCTGAAATACGGAGTGCTTTAAGAGTGAGTAGTGGAGACAGAAGCTATAACAACGGTGTGTATTAACTCAACCAAATAATCGCCGAAACAACTCAGGCTAATAATGGTTATATACCTTAAGTCGCTGTAAATAAACTACAGATTAACGTATAATTTTGCCCGAAATCTAAAGCCGTAGACGGCCTACAGAGACTACACCAATAAGACTAAAGGAGAAGCACACCGTGCTAGAAGCGTATCGCACTCACGTAGCAGAACGTCATTTACAGGGAATTCCCCCCAAAGCGCTGGACCCAGAGTGGACGGCTGGTTTGGTTGAGTTGTTAAAAAACCCTCCTGCAGGGGAAGAAGATTTTCTGGTGGATCTAATCTCCAATCGTGTGCCACCTGGTGTGGACGAAGCAGCCTATGTGAAAGCAAGCTTTTTGACCGCACT
>DNBN01000265.1:0-3544 GCA_003491845.1 Porticoccaceae bacterium
TCTGTCGCGTTTTTCTCAAATTATTTAATTTTGGCATGGTCTCAATCAGACTCAGCTATCGTCGCTTATTTAAAAATCGATATCTGGCAATGGCGCTGGATGCTTGGGCTAGAGGCCCTGCCAGCGCTGTTTTATCTGGTCGGGTTGCGTTTCGTTCCCGAGAGCCCACGTTGGCTAATCATGAAAAACCGACCTGACGAGGCGCTATCTGTTCTCACGCTGGTCGCTGGTCCTACGCAGGCTAAAATTGAATTGACCGCAATAGCCAACAGTCTATCCAACAGTCCATCCAAGAACACGGGTTCGGATTCTCTAGGTATTGCTACATTATTCAGCCCTACGCTCCATAAAGTTTTATTTGTCGGTATGGTTGTTGCGATTCTCCAGCAAATCACGGGTATCAATTCAGTGTTTTTTTATGCGCCGATGATATTCGAACAGACAGGTATTGGAACCGATGCATCATTCCTGCAGGCGGTATTAGTCGGTTTGACTAATCTCTTCTTTACGATTTTGGCAATGTTGTTTATTGACAAAGTCGGGCGACGTCCACTCTTGTTAGCTGGCGTGAGTGGTATTGTTGTCTGCATGCTGATGTTGGCCTATGGTTTTGATACAGCAAGATATACATTGCCGGTAAACGCTTTGTCAGAGTTTAGCGAAAAAGCTGATACGCTGGCCTCAGTTGCAGGACAAACCTTTCGCTCAGATGTAGCGTTCAGGGAAGCGATTTCTAACAGTGCAGGCGCAGCATGGTATACGGCCAATGAAGCGAGATTGATACAAATTTCGGTAAGTTTGAACAGCTATCTTATATTGTTTGGAATTTTGGGTTTTGTCGCAAGTTTTGCAGTATCGCTTGGCCCAGTAATGTGGGTACTCTTCTCCGAGTTATTCCCGAATCACATTCGCGCACTAGCGATCTCTGTTGTTGGCTTAGTCAATTCGGCGGTGAGTTTTCTCGTGCAACTAGTTTTCCCTTGGGAGCTGGCAACAATAGGCATAGCTGGAACATTTTTTATTTATGGGTTTTTTGCTCTGGTAGGGCTTTTATTGGTCGCTAAATTCTTGCCAGAAACTAAGGGTATGTCATTGGAACAATTGGAAGTTGAATTGGTGAAGTCATGAGTTTTTTTATCAACGGCATGCAAGTGAAAAGATTGATCAGGATGACGATGAGTTTGATCGTCGTTCTCTATCTCCCCGCAAGTCTAGCTGATCCAGTGAAAGTGAGCGTGGTGAAAACAGCGGAGGGCTATCAACTTTTGAGGGCTGGAGAGCCCTACGTCGTCAAGGGTGCAGGTTTTTCTCAGGGCGATATGAGTTCTTTGGCTAAATTTGGCGGTAACTCAATTCGAACCTGGCATGTCGAAGAAGACCTAGAAAAAGGAATGGCTTTGCTGGATCAAGCGCAGGCGCTTGGCATCACAGTCTCCCTGTGTCTTAACATCGCTCGGGAACGGCACGGTTTCGATTACAACGACCCTGAGGTTGTAAAAAAGCAGTTTGAGCAGGCTAAAGATGCCGTGCAAATGTACAAGGACCATCCGGCGTTGTTAAGTTGGATCATTGGTAATGAGCTTAATTACGATTATCGAAACCCAAGGGTTTATGACGCGGTAAACGATATCGCGCTTATGATTCACGACATTGACCCCTATCATCCGACCACCACGACGATCGCCGGTTGGAATGAAGACCTTGTCGGTGTGATCGGGACCCGTGCACCTGCACTCGATTTTTTGAGTATTCAAATGTACGGAGATTTGATTAATCTGCCGCGGTACATCAAGAAAGCGCAATTCAAAGGGCCTTATTTTGTCACTGAGTGGGGCGCGGTGGGTCACTGGGAAGTGGGTAAAACAGCCTGGGGAGCGCCTATCGAAGCAACCAGCAGCATGAAGGCAAACAACTATCGCAAAAGTTATGAGAAGGTCATTGCCTCCGCGCCTCATCAGGCGTTAGGCAATTACGTGTTTCTTTGGGGGCAAAAACAAGAACGTACGCCAACCTGGTACGGCATGTTTCTTGAGTCAGGAGAAACAACAGAGTCCATCGATGTGGTGGCCAGAGCGTGGAATGGAGAGTGGCCTGCTAACCGAAGTCCGGGCATTAAAAGTGTGCATTTGGCCAGCCGGAGGGGTCGTGACAATATCTATCTCAGCCCAAGTAAAAAATACTCGGCTAAAGTAAAAGCTTTTGATCCTGACAAAGACACGTTGACGTATGCTTGGAGCATCAAGCCTGAGAGTGATTCAGTAAAACATGGCGGTGACTTTGAGCAGGGGATTGCAGACCTAGAGGGTCTTTTCACTGCGTCACAAACGCCAAAGGCATCTTTTAGAGCGCCATCCAAGACTGGTGCGTACAGAATTTATGTCTACGTTTATGATGGCAATGGCGCAGCTGCGCACGCCAATATTCCGTTCTTTGTACGAGCGAAATAGTGTGGTTTTTTACTACTCACTTGATTTCGATGGCCCCATCAAAGCGGCGCTTAACGATACCTTAAGGGTTGTCGATCTAAAATGTATTCGTGGGGTAATGCTGGCACTTGGGATTTTGGTGATGTCGGTATCAATTGCGAAGGGAGCGTATCGTCAGCCTGGTGATCATTTACTTGAGGACGCGGTTATGGCAATTGCCTACTCAGGTTATCGTGAAGGCCAACACCCGGATCGAGGGGAAGGGGCAAGTAACCCGACTGAAGCACAGATACTTGAGGATTTAAAACTGCTTGTCGAAGCAGACTTTAATCTGATCAGATTGTACGATGCGGGCGAAAATTCTTTAATGGTGCTAAAGCTGATCGATCAACACGCACTGCCGATTCGCGTGCTGCTGGGCGCGTGGTTGAGAGCTGAAATTAGTAACCACGAAAGGTGTGCATGGTTGATTGCACCCATACCCGACAAACAACTAGCGTTAAACAAACTTGAAAATGCGGCAGAGGTGGAGCGCAGTATATCGTTGGCTAACAAGTATCCAACGATTGTAATCGCCGTCAATGTCGGAAATGAGGCCTTGGTTGATTGGAATGACCATCTGGTATCGCTGAATAATGTCATCGCTTACGTCAAGCAAGTGAAGCGCGCGATCGGACAACCTGTCACCGTTGCTGAAAACTACGACTGGTGGGTTAAGGAAGGGACAGCGCTGGCCGCCGAAGTTGATTTTATTGGTGTTCACACCTATCCAATATGGGAAGATAAATCTATTGATCAGGCGCTTTCTTTTACCATTGAGAACATAGAGGCGGTGCACCGAGCGTTGCCTGAAAGTCCGATTGCGATTCTTGAAGCAGGCTGGGCCACGATTGCCCAGGAATTTGGTAGCAGCGCTAGTGAAGGTAATCAGCTACGTTACTATCAAGAAATCAAGAAATGGGCAGCGCATACGAACACCACGGTTTTTTTCTTTGAAGCGTTTGACGAGCCCTGGAAGGGTGATCCGTTAAACCCACGAGGGGCAGAGAAACATTGGGGCGTTTTTAACGTCGATCGAACGCCGAAACGCGTTATTTTTGAAGCGCGTTGATTTTTAT
>DNBN01000265.1:3875-4070 GCA_003491845.1 Porticoccaceae bacterium
GCCGCATAGACGTTTTGCGATATAGCAGAGCATTAGACCAGGCAAATAAAGGTCGTGTATTACCCTCGTGTGTTACATTGCTGTGTTAGCTTCGTGTGTTGCTGGGCTTTCGTTTGCTACGATACGCCTATAATAGGCTAAGGTTAGTCTTTCGGATCATCATACCCATTTGGGGTTTTACTCTGCCAGTGCCAA
>DNBN01000231.1:0-797 GCA_003491845.1 Porticoccaceae bacterium
GTTTGGTAACCAACTAAAAAAGAGTGAAAACACCTCTACTCTTATTGACAAACTTAACGCTAGATTAGGTATCAAAGCATTATCTAGAGTCACCACAGAAGCAGAACACTTTCCTGAATTAGCCAGTACTATTAGTTCTGTAACCAAAAAGGTTTCATCACAACATCAATTTTCTGTAACTCAACAACCTCTTTGGCTGTTATCTAAGCCTGCCCCAATAAAATATTACAACCAAACATTACATTGGCAAAAACCACTAACCATTATCAGCGGCCCAGAAAGACTATGTTCTAACTGGTGGCAATCTGAGCAACAACGTGATTATTACCTCGCTAGTGACAATCAAGGTGCACGCTACTGGATATATAGAGAATCTACCAATAGACAGTGGTTTTTACATGGGTTTTTCGCATAAGCCTTAATAGAAAATGCGCTTTATATGATCACAGTATTTATGTTGCATATTTGCGGCTCAATGGTATTTTGAGCAGGATAAAATGTGTCTATAATTCAATAATCATTAGGACAAAGACCGCAAAAAATTCTTTCTTCACGGCCTTTTTCGAATAAATTTAAACGTGAATATAAACGTATCTAGACGCTAAACTGTTCTTTTAGCTTAAATTTTTGTACCTTGCCCGCAGGATTGCGCGGCAGGACATCAATAATTCGTAATTCGCTAGGCAATTTGTAGCGCGCTAGCGACTCGCCAGAAAAGGCCCTCAAATCTTCCAAATCGAGACTAGCGCCCTCTTCAAGAACAACTATTGCAGTAACTGCCTCGCCCCATTTATCAT
>DNBN01000231.1:916-2392 GCA_003491845.1 Porticoccaceae bacterium
GTGATGTAAATCCGCTTTGGCGCCTTGACCGAATCAAGCCGTGATTTGACAAAGGCAATCAAGCCCGCCTCGTCAATGCTGGCCTGTTTTGACAGCTCGACCGCAGCATGAACTGCCTCGCCCCATTTATCATCAGGTAAACCAATCACAGCGACTTCCAAAATCGCTGGATGCGCATACAATACGCTTTCGATTTCTGCCGGATAAACATTCTCTCCGCCGGTAATAACCATATCTTTCACACGATCACACAAATACAAGAAATCCTCATCATCTAGGTATCCAATGTCACCACTGTGAAACCAGCCTAATTCATCGATTGCCTCTGCGGTTGCTTCAGGTCTATTCCAGTAGCCTTTCATAACATTTGGACCTTTGATACAAACTTCGCCGTGCACCCCTGCCGCCACAGGATTGTTATCGCCATCAACAATCTGTACTTCAGTGAACATCGGTGCTTTACCGGCAGAACCGACTTTAACCATAGCTAAATCACTGCTTAACAGACTTGCAAAAGGAGCAGTTTCAGTAAGACCATAACCTTGACAGAAACTGACATTTCGCTCAGCGTAGGTTTTAATCAATGGCACAGGAACCGGCGCACCACCGCAAATGAGTGCGGTAACACTAGAAAGATCAGTGGTGGCAAAATTCTCATGTTGTGCCATCATTAAAAACATAGTCGGTGCGCCAAACATACTACCAACTTTATGCTCTTCAATTAAGGACAGTACCTCTCCAGCATCAAAACTACGCAGTAAAACAACTTCGATACCCTTAGCTAGTGACAATAGAGTTGTGACGTTTAAACCCCCAATATGAAACAAAGGCGCACAAGTTAGTGTGGTTGTGCTCATAGTGTCCTCACCAAAACACACATTAATACTATTCCAAAAGACGTTGCCGTGAGTAAGCATCGCACCCTTTGGTAGCCCAGTAGTGCCTGAGGTATACATGATAAAGGCAATATCATCGGCTTCTACAATTTGATCGAGTGTGCTTGGCAGAGCTTTTTCCATCAGTGATGCCAGTGACAGCCAGCTATCAGCATCAGACTCTATGGAGAGATAACCAACGCAATTTAGATTGTCTTTTTCTGAGTCAATTAGTGGCCGCAACATATCATCTGCAAACATCAACTTAATATCTGCATCATTTGCTATAAACCGTACTTCAGGACCTGTCAATCTGAAATTAAGCGGGACAAAGACCGCACCAATACAGCCACAGGCATACAGTAACTCTAAAAATGCCGGATGATTAAGGCCTATATAACCCACTCTGTCACCCTTAGAAACCCCAAGATCATAAAGAATGGTAGTGAGTCGACGAACGCGATCACCCAACTCTGCGCAGGTCCAAGTCTGCCCCTCAAAGGTTAATGCACGTGCCTTAGGCGTTAGTAAAGCGCGACGAAGAATAGTATGGCCCATTCCTATAGCGGCTGATTGTTGACTTGACATAAAGATTTCCTAC
>DNBN01000231.1:2630-13138 GCA_003491845.1 Porticoccaceae bacterium
TTTCCTAATTATTATTTTTAGTATTATTGCCGCTTTGGTTATCACGGCACCCTCTTCGTTCTCAGTAATGAACAACCACCTTACTCACAAGAACATATTTGGAATACTTTCTACTGTTGGCACGCTTTCTGCTAACAAAAAAGTACGGCGGTGGTCGCAATAACGAGATAAATGCTATGAGACTCAAAAAAGTGGGTAAATCAGCACCGAACGGGGGCAAGATTATAATATTCCAACGAACTCTGTCAAAGCATCAATGTATAACGCACCAACTAAGTGCGCCATCATGGTAAATAATAACGTTTTGACCAAAAACGGAACACAACGAATCATTTTCACCGACTTAGATGGTAGCTTACTTGACCATAACACCTATAGTCACGAACCCGCCGCTTTGCTACTGAACAAACTTGAGCAGATAGGTATACCGGTAATCCCAGTGAGTAGTAAGACGGCTGCTGAAATTTTACCTCTACGAGAGACGATCCAAAATCAGCATCCCTTTATTACAGAAAATGGTGCTGGTATTTATGTCCCATCCGGCTATTTTTCAGCTATGGAGAAACCTGATAGGTCTGGAGGGTCTCTCACAAACCTATCTAATAGTCCGACAAGAGAAGTTTGGCTAAAATTTTTAGACTTAGAAGCTGCAGAATTTAAAACCGAATACCAAACTTTTTACACTCTTTATAGGCAGGAAGGCCCAGAAGCCATCAGTCGAATAACAGGTCTAAGTGTAACCAACGCTATATTGGCAAATCAGAGAGAATTTAGTGAAACCATTGTCTGGCTAAGTACTGAATCTCGAAAACTAGCCTTTATAAAGACACTATCCGCACAGGGCGCAAGCATTCATGAAGGCGGTCGTTTTTTAAGCATCACCGGACCAGTAGACAAAGGCCAAGCAATACAAACACTGACGGAGCTCTACCGTCGACAAAACAATAATCAGCACTGCGAGACACTAGCCATTGGTGATGGCAAAAATGATATAGCAATGCTGGAGGTAGCTGATTCTGCGTTAATTATTCGATCCCCACACCACCAGCCGCCTCATTTACAGCGCTCTAAAAACCTCACTATAAGCCAGAAAAATGGCCCTAAAGGTTGGGTATCAGGCGTAACCAAGTGGCTTCAAACTTTTTAAAATCAAAAGGATACTACCATGGGTGATTTTCATCAAAATGGCATTATTACGACACTGCATAATTTAGGCGGAAGATCCCTCTCTGAGATGGAAAAAGAACTTTTAGCGTTTTCGTCCGTGCGCCCTTTGGGGCTGATATTACCGTCACTCTATTCAGAACTTGAGGGTCAGGCTATGCCCAAAATAGTCAGCGAACTTCAGCAGGTCCCCTATCTCAATCAAATTGTGATTGGTCTGGATCGCGCTACTGAAGAGCAATATAGATCTGCACTTGCTTTTTTCTCAACGCTTCCGCAACACCATCGACTGCTATGGAACGATGGTCCACGCCTTAAAGCGATCGACAAAAAGCTCCGAAATCTCGACCTAGCGCCAAAGGAACTCGGTAAAGGTCGAAATGTATGGTACTGCATGGGCTACATTTTGGCCTCCAATAAAGCCGAGTCCATCGCTCTGCACGACTGTGATATTACCACCTATGACAGAGAACTCTTAGCTCGTTTAATTTACCCTGTGGCTAATCCTCGGTTTAACTATGAATTCTGTAAGGGTTACTATGCCCGAGTAGCGGGAGGACGCATAAATGGGCGCGTTTCAAGGTTACTCATATCGCCCTTATTACAAGCCCTTAAAACTAGCCTTGGACAAACCGATTATCTCAACTACATGGACAGTTTCAGATATCCCCTAGCAGGAGAATTCTCTTTTCGACGCGATGTTCTCAACGATATTCGCATTCCCAGCGATTGGGGTTTAGAAATAGGGGTTTTGTCAGAAATGTATAGAAATTATGCCAGTAATAGACTCTGTCAAGTAGACATCGCCGACAATTATGATCACAAACATCAAAAATTATCCTTGGAAGATGAAACCCAAGGATTGTCAAAAATGTCAATTGATATAGCTAAAGGATTGTTCCGTAAGCTTGCCACCCAAGGCGTTATTTTTAGTCAAGAGACCTTTAGGTCAGTCAAGGCAACCTATTATAGGAAGGCGCTGGATGTTATAGAACCCTGCCATAACGATGCCATTATGAATGGACTGACCCTCGATGTTCATGAAGAAGAGAAAGCTGTTGAAATGTTTGCCCAAAATATTATAACCGCAGGGGATATTTTCATTGAAAAACCAATGGAGCGGCCTTTTATTCCTAGCTGGAATAGAGTCGTTAGTGCAGTCCCTGATATCTTTGAGCAACTAGTGGCAGCCGTTGAGCAAGACCATCTTGAATTTTCTGACCAGCCCCAAACACTGCGCAGTATTCCAGAAAAAAGCTATGGATTATAAAATGAATATAACGCAGCGTATAACCCAGCATTTACGCAAAGTATATACCGACCATACCAAAACTGAAGTTGACCAGTTAGCTTGTGAACTGATTAATATTATTGGTGTTACCCAGAACGCGACCTGTGACAGTAACCCCAAGAGTCACTGGAATCAGGAAGATGTAGTGGTCATAACCTATGCAGATTCGATTTTAGACAAAAACAAAAAACCTTTAAAAGCACTAAAGCAATTTCTTGATAAATATTTACATCAAAGTATTAGTGCAGTACATATATTGCCATTCTTCCCATTTACCTCTGATGACGGTTTTTCGGTACTCAATTATTCTTCTGTTAACGAATCACTGGGTAACTGGGATGATATAGAAGCAATAGCAAAAGACTACTCACTTATGTCTGACTTGGTAATAAACCACTGTTCTGCCCGAAGCCAATGGTTTGAAAACTTTATTAAAGACCAAGCACCGGGAAAAGACTTTTTTGTTACCGCCCAACCCACTGATGATTTAAGTACTGTAGTAAGACCTAGAACCAATCCTCTACTGCGAAAAGTTCAAACCTCATCTGGAATTAAATATGTTTGGTGCACCTTTAGCCATGATCAGGTAGATCTTAATTTTGCTAATCCCGAGGTACTCAAACAATTTGTAATCATAATCAAACAATACCTAGATCATGGTATTCGTCTCTTTAGGTTCGATGCCATTGCGTTTTTATGGAAAAACCTAGGAACTACGTGCTTAAACCTGCCTCAAACCCATGAAATAGTGAGATTATTAAGAGCACTTATAGAGCTCAAACAACCAGATGCGATGATCATCACTGAAACTAATGTTCCCAACAGAGAAAACTTATCTTACTTTGGCAATGGAAACGAAGCTCACTGTGTATATAACTTTTCGCTCCCTCCTCTACTGTTGAATACCTTAGTCACTGGCAATTGTCATGCACTTAAACAATGGATGATGAGTATGCCTCCAGCAAGATTGGGTACCGCTTATTTTAATTTCATTGCATCTCACGACGGTATTGGGCTAAGGCCTGCAGAAGGATTACTTGAAGACAATGATATTAATACATTAGTTGAGGTAATGAAAACCTTTGGTGGCCACACCTCCTGGCGTACCCTAGAGAATGGCGAAAAGAAACATTATGAGATCAATATTTCGCTATTTGACGCACTCCAAGGTACAACTGCAGGACTTGATGAATGGCAGATTGAGCGCTTTATCTGTGCCCACACTATTATGTTGGCACTAGAGGGAATACCAGCTATCTACTTACACAGTTTTGTAGGCACAAAAAATGACTATCTTAGAGTTAAGAACAGCGGCCATAACAGGGCTATAAATCGACATCAATGGCAATATAAACATTTATCAGCAGAGCTAGCTAACCCGCAAAGTTCACATGCAATGGTGCATCTATTGCTGCAAGCTATTATTCGTCAGCGACGAATACAACCCGCCTTTCACCCAAATGCGACCCAATTTACGCTGCATCTTGGCGATAGCATTTTTGGTTTTTGGCGCCAAAGTATGGATCGAGAACAGAGTATCTTCTGTATCAGCAATATCACCACAGAAGAGCAAAGTTTACTTTTGTCAGATATTAACCTCATTGACAACGAGAACTGGTTCGATATTCTTACGCGTGAAACCTGCGGCGATCAAAACAGCTCGTTGCAGCTGCAGCCATACCAAACCCTATGGATTACCAACAAAAACTATGAAACGCCGGTATAAAGGTTCTTCCTACTGACCTTCTTCTGAGCTTTAAGTTTATAGCAAACAAGTCTAAGAACAGCATCACCTGATTATCCTACCTACTTTATAATAGTGTTAAACATTAACGCAAAAGGACTCTGTTCAATGAAACCTGAAACACAAGCCATTCATGCTGGCTTCAATGATGATCCCACAACCAATGCGGTTGCGGTGCCTATTTACCAAACCACTTCATATAGTTTTCGTGATACACAGCATGGAGCGGATCTTTTCAACCTTGCCGAACCAGGAAATATCTACACGCGCATTATGAACCCTACCAATGATGTTCTAGAGCAACGTGTTGCGCAACTAGAAGGTGGTATAGGTGCACTTGCCCTCGCATCAGGTATGGCAGCAATCACAGCCGCGATTCAAACCGTTGCGCGTGCAGGGGATAATATCGTCAGCGTTAGTCAGCTTTACGGTGGTACTTACAACTTCTTTGCTCATTCGCTACCCAATCAAGGTATTGAAGCGCGCATGGCACCTGGCGATGATATTGATGCACTAGAAGCATTGATTGATGACAATACTAAGGCAATCTTTTGTGAATCCATTGGCAACCCAGCGGGTAACATAGTTGATATCCAAGCGTTATCTGACATGGCCCACAAACACGGTGTACCCGTTATTGTTGACAACACTGTAGCGACTCCTATCTTGTGTCGGCCATTTGAGCATGGCGCAGATATCGTTATACACTCCCTGACCAAATACATTGGTGGCCACGGCACGTCGGTGGGTGGAATTATTGTTGATTCAGGAAACTTTCCATGGAAAGATCATCCCCGCTTTCCTTCATTTAATGAGCCAGATCCGTCTTATCATGGTGTTGTTTATGCTGAAGCTTTGGGTGAAGCTGCGTTTATAGGTCGTGCTCGTGTTGTACCTCTCCGAAATATGGGTGCAGCAATTTCACCGTTTAATTCTTTTTTAATTCTACAAGGTCTTGAGACATTGTCTCTGAGAATGGAGCGCCATACTGCGAACGCCCTTGCAGTGGCAAAGTATCTTGCAGCACACGACGCTGTTGAATGGGTTAACTACGCTGGACTTGAAAGTGATAAACATCACCAACTAGCTAAAAAAATTGTTAGTGGCAAGCCATCTGGCATTCTTAGCTTTGGCATCAAAGGGGGCGAACCAGCTGGCGCTAAGTTTATTGATGCTCTGAAACTAGTTAAGCGTTTAGTGAATATTGGAGATGCGAAATCTCTAGCCTGTCACCCAGCAAGTACAACTCATCGACAGTTAAATGATGAAGAGCTTAAAACAGCGGGCACAAGTCGTGAAATGGTCCGAATTTCTGTAGGTATCGAGCATATTGACGACATTATTGCAGATATAGATCAAGCACTGGCCGCGGTCAAATAAAATATCTACAGAGTAAGTAAAAACGGTACCTCAAGTTAGTTGGGGTGCCGTTTTTTTTACACAATCCCTATCTATTAGCCGTTTATTGATATCCTTGCCCTAGCTCCTTAGAAATTCACTAATGACTCACAACGACAAACGCCTGCAAGCAAACTCAATCTAATCGCAACTTTAAAGAAAAACTAAGCTAACCTTAGAGTAAGGCTAGTTTAAGAGTTTGTAATCATATGGGCATCAGAATTCACGCAAAATTTGTACTATCTGGCGTTTTATCTTGGGTAATTTTCACCATCGCTCTGAGCTATATATTATCGGTGTCAACTGGATACTCTCCCCGTTGCAACCCCTTTATTAGTGGCTGCACATCTATATCTGCCACGGGAACCCATTATCCAGCCGCTTATTTTTACACCTATGGATTAGTTGCCGGTTCAGCCTTTCTCAGCCTTGTGTGGATGGTGATAGTAAGTTGGCTAATAAAAAGCCAAAAATCTGTTGCCAGCAAAACACTACAAACCTACCTCTTTTTTGCCGTAATAGGGTGTTTCTCACTCGCTTTTGGTGAAGCATTTTTACCGGTTGAAAAGCATACCAAACAGATAGTCCATGTTCTCTTCACCAGTATATTTTTTATTACTAACGTAATGACAATTTTTTATGTAACCAACCTTCTGTGCCGGTCAGATTCTGATCATCACAATAAACTTACGTTTGAAAAAGCCAAAAAATACCCTTTTCAAGTAATCTGCGCATGCCTACTTATACTGATGATAATTTTTTATCTGATACCCAATAGCATTCTCAACGACAACGCCATTGAGTGGAATACTGTTTTGATTGTAATCTTGTGGATGGCGTCTTTTTACAATAACGTAGATGAACTGTATTTAACGGTTTGTTACGACACCAAACGATAAAGTTAAACTTAATTTATTGCCCTTGAACCAGTTTGCATCGAGTTTGGAAAAGGAATTTTATACGCCGCTACTCCAACTCCTCGGAGTCATCAACGTCTGATTCTGCCTCAGCACCAGAATCGTCATCACCAGTGACAACATCGATCATCGCACCGCCTACAGCACCACCCACCTTGATAGGCACCTTAACTATAGCAACAGCGACATCAGTCACCAAACCAACTGCGGTGATCGCTAAACAGCCGGTTTGAGACAAGCATAATAAACCAATAACAAATACTTTTTTCATGGTAAAACCTCTTCAAATCAGCACTTAATTATACCTTTTTAGCGCTAACTTAGGTAGTCAAATCATTAGTACAAGCAGGATTATGTTGATGGCTAGAAATTACTCACATTAATCACACTATAATCAAAAATTATGTAATACTGTATAAATATACAGTATTACATGGCTAGTCTTTATGCAGTATGCAGAACTTCATTGTTTGAGTAATTTTACTTTTTTACGCGGCGCATCTCACCCACATGAGCTCGTCCAAAGAGCTTCTGAACTCAGTTATACCGCTTTAGCCATCACTGATGAGTGCTCATTGGCTGGTGTAGTCAAAGCACATGTCGCTGCAAAAGAGCATAACTTAGCGCTAATTATTGGCAGCGAATTTACCATCGATGACCATAAAATCATTGTTTTAGTGACAAATCGAGAAGCTTATTCTGAATTATCTAGCCTTATTACACTGGCCCGACGACGCAGTAAAAAAGGTGAATATAAATTAACCTTTTCTGATCTATACCACAATCTCAAACAGTGCTTGCTCATTTGGTTACCCTCAGGACAAAGTGATAATAACAATAGCATTGGCGAACAACTAAGTTCGACGTTCGCTGGACGTCTGTGGATCGGTATCGGCCATTTTTTACATGGTGAAGAAGTCAGTCAGTATCTTTACTTTCGCAACCTTGCCGCACTGTGGGAACTGCCGATGGTGGCCTGCGGAGATGTTCACATGCACCGCAAAGAACGACAGCATCTTCAAGATACATTGACGGCTATACGCTATAACTGCTCAGTGATGACACTAGGCGAGCGTCGCTTTGCCAATGCTGAACGACATCTGCGCAGTTTATCTTATCTGCAATCCCTCTATCCGCCGGCGCTATTAGCAGAGACTGGCGCTATTGCAAGACGTTGTCAATTTTCACTGGATGAATTGCGTTATGAGTATCCTTCCGAGGTGGTACCGGACCATTTAACTGCTACTGAGCATCTGCGCCATCTGGTTAATCAGGGAATTACACTTCGCTGGCCCCAGGGCCCTTCAAAAAAGGTTATAGCGCAAATTGAATACGAACTCATGATTATCGCTGAACTCAATTATGAAAGTTACTTTCTCACTGTGCACGACATTGTTGCCTTCGCCCGCAGCCGCAACATTTTTTGCCAGGGGCGTGGCTCTGCGGCTAATTCAGTGGTGTGTTACTGCCTATTTATCACCGAAGTCTCACCTGATCAAATTTCACTTTTATTTGAAAGATTTATTTCCAAAGAACGCAATGAACCACCTGATATTGACGTGGACTTTGAGCACGAACGACGCGAAGAAGTTATTCAATATATATATAAACGCTATAGTCGCGAGCGCGCCGCTATAGCCGCCACTGTGATTACCTATAAACCTCGCAGTGCTCTGCGCGATGTAGGAAAAGCACTGGGTCTTGACCCTCTATTTATTGAGCAGCTAAGCCAGTCACTATCTTGGTGGGATAGTCGTGCTGATCTTGAAAAACAGTTTAACGATCAGAGCAGCAACACTACTGCATCCAACAACAGCACACTTATCGACCATTTCTATCGCCTTTTACAAGAGATCATAGGCTTTCCTAGGCACTTATCACAGCACGTTGGCGGCTTTATTATCACTAGTAGCCCTATCAGTACAATGGTACCCGTAGAAAATGCCAGTATGCCTGAGCGCACAGTTATCCAATGGGATAAGACCGATATAGAGGCCTTAGGGCTGTTAAAAATAGACATCCTTGCACTTGGTATGCTGTCAGCTATTCATCGCTGTTTTGATCTCATTAGGGAACATCATGGTCAACAGCTAACCATGCAAGATATTCCAAAAAATGACACTGCCACCTATGATATGCTGTGCAAAGCAGACAGTGTCGGAGTTTTTCAGATAGAGTCTCGCGCTCAGATGGCCATGCTACCACGCTTAAAGCCTCGTTGTTTTTACGATCTTGTAATTGAAATTGCTATTGTGCGCCCTGGTCCTATCCAGGGAGGTATGGTTCATCCTTATTTAAAACGCCGCCAAGGTCTGGAAGCTGTTAACTACCCTAGCCCTGAAATAAAGTCTGTACTGGAGCCTACACTGGGCATTCCCGTATTCCAAGAACAGGTTATTCGATTAGCAATGGTTGCTGCTGGTTTTTCAGGTGGAGAAGCTGACCAACTACGTCGCGCTATGGCAAGCTGGAGTAGCAAAGGGGGTGGTAATAATCAGCTTGCCAAATTTGAGCAAAAACTCACTAATGGTATGCTTAAACAAGGCTATAGCTTAGATTTTGCTGAGCGGTTATTCAAACAAATTCAGGGCTTTGGAGTCTATGGTTTTCCTGAATCTCACTCCGCCAGCTTTGCTCTTCTTGCTTACGTTTCAGCCTGGTTAAAGTGTCACTATCCCGCTGCTTTTTGTTGTGCAATCATGAATAGTCAACCTATGGGATTTTATTCTCCCTCGCAATTAGTTCAAGACGCCCAGCGCCATAATATTGGTATAAGACCTATCGATATCAACCATAGCTTTTGGGATCATGGCTTGGAAAAGAGTGACAAAAATAATATAGATATAAAATTAAATAAGCCTACTAAAATACTGATTAGATTAGGTTTTAGAATAATAAAAGGGCTAAGTTACAGTGCTGCATTGAAAATCACTAATGCGAAAAGACCTTTTAAGAGCCTCAGCGATATAACCGCTCGTACTGGTCTATCTAAAGCTAACCTAAGCCTTTTGAGTAGCGCTGGAGCACTCGAATCTATCACCAGTAATCGTCGCCAAGCTCACTGGCAAGCGCTGGCAACAAATAATATAGAACCTCTGCTGGAGCATACAATGCTAGATTCAGATTTACAGTTCAGACCACCCAGCGAAAGTGACAATATCTATGCTGACTATAACAATACAGGACTGACCTTAGGCCGCCATCCAATGAGTATTCTTCGTGAAAAGTTTCCCTTTTTTCGGCAGTGTAAGCGTTACAGTGATTTAGCTGAAATGGGTCAGCAACGATTTGTCCGCATAGCTGGTATTGTCACCGGAAAACAACGTCCTGGCACAGCATCTGGAGTTGTATTCTTAACGCTGGAAGATGAAACCGGTAACAGTAATATTGTTATTTGGAAAACTGTCCAACAACGCTGTCGCCAGGCCTTGTTAAAAGCTCAACTATTAATGGTCAAAGGTGTTATTGAAACCGATGGTGCTGTGATTCATGTCATTGCCCATGAACTAACCGATTGCAGCGAACTACTCTACCAGACGACTATCCGGTCGCGTAATTTTCGTTAGATCAAGCTAGCTGTCAGAGATTTTAATGGCTCAGTTTGATAATTGCATGCAACGACATCATTGGACACCTAAAACTCAATTTTTAAAGACGACCGGTAATCGCATAAATTGGATCAAACAGCCATTGAAGGATGGTTCTCTCTTCTAAAACAACATCAGCCCGTAACAACATACCGGATTTCAAAGACACCTTTTTGCCACTGGCCATCACCCACTGTTGATCGACTTTGACATCAACGATGTAAAAAGGCTCGGCAATGGTAGTGGGCAGAGAAATCTCCCCCGGAATCAATATCGTGGTCGCCACCTCGCTAACAGAGCCAGAAAACACGCCGAAACGCTGATAGGGAAACGCGTCGTATTGTAATTTTACCACCTGCCCCTCTTCGATCAGCCCAGCTGCGCGACTGGGCACCAATAGACGTGCG
>DNBN01000231.1:13445-13651 GCA_003491845.1 Porticoccaceae bacterium
GAGGGTGCAGTGACAATATGGGCCGAGGCCAAATCAAAATTGGCAACGTTGCGTTTGATCGCTTCGATACGCACGCTGAGATCATTGCGCTCTTTGTCATACTGAGTGGGTAGTTGTGTGTCTCTTTCGGCAACGAGTATCTCAATTTGCGTCATTGCGGTATCTCTGGCGCGTTCAAGTCGCATCAATTGCTGTTCCAACTCAAG
>DNBN01000078.1:0-324 GCA_003491845.1 Porticoccaceae bacterium
GGAATATAACTATACTAACAATTATTGAGTAATTCCTTTTATTTCCAAAAAGTCATCAAAGCCAAATTCTCCCCACTCGCGCCCATTACCAGACTGCTTATAACCACCAAAAGGCGCAGTGTAATCTTGAGAGGCACTATTGACACTGATCATACCAGCACGCAACTGCCCTGCCACTCGAGATGCTCTCTCTTCACTTCCTGTGCTTAGGTAAGCTGCTAAGCCGTAGGGAGTATCGTTAGCTATTTCAATCGCTTGAGCTTCTGTGTCGAAAGGAATCATTGTCAACACCGGACCGAAAATTTCCTCTCTAGCAATAGTCAT
>DNBN01000078.1:590-1134 GCA_003491845.1 Porticoccaceae bacterium
TCATTATTCACATCAGCAAACACTGTAGGTTTAACAAAATAACCAGTCTCAAGACCCTCAGGCTTCCCAGATCCGCCCGCCACCAATTTGGCGCCCTCTGCAATACCTTCTTTTATGAGATGCTGTACTTTGTCAAACTGCACTCGACTAGATAACGGACCCAAGTGCTCTCCTTCTTTGGACGGCTGATCAACCAACACGGTACTGGCAGCTTGTTCGGCAATTTTTAATGCCTCGGAATACACCGAAGACTGAACAAGCATTCTTGAAGGCGCATTACAAGACTGTCCTGTGTTACCCATCATGTGCATAACACCTGATGTCACGGCTGTTTCAAGATCTGCATCATCAAAAATGATGTTCGGTGATTTTCCACCCAATTCCTGCGTTACTCGCTTGACCGTATCTGCAGCAGCCTTAGCCACAAGAATACCGGCTCTGGTTGAACCCGTAAATGAAACCATGTCTACATCAGGATGACTGGCAATGACCGAACCAACATTAGGACCATCGCCATTGATCATGTTATAAACACCTGCAGGAA
>DNBN01000078.1:1362-3755 GCA_003491845.1 Porticoccaceae bacterium
ATATTGTAAACACCAGCAGGAAAACCGGCTTGGTCCATCATCTCGGTAAACAGATAACCGGACAGCGGCGCAATCTCACTGGGCTTTAGCACCATAGTGCAGCCAGTTGCCAGTGCTGGTGCTACTTTGCAGCTAATTTGATTGATCGGCCAGTTCCACGGAGTAATGAATCCGCATACACCTATAGCCTCTTTAACAATACGAGTGTCACCAACTTGACGTTCAAATTCGAAGGTTTTTAATGCCTCCAAAGCTGAATTTATATGACCTCGCCCACAATCAGCTTGAGATTCGGTTGCAAACGAAATGGGTGCACCCATTTCAGCAGAAATCACCCATGCCATTTCATCGTAGCGATCCATATAGATCTCAAGCAGCTTCTCCATCAGTGAAATTCTCTCCTCCACGGAGGTAGCAGAAAATTCTGGAAAAGCTCTTTTTGCTGCAGCCACTGCTTTGTTCACATCGGCTGATGCACCCAGAGAAATCGTTGCTATTACTTCCTCACTGGCAGGATTCTCAACATTTAAGTCGCTGCCTTGAACTGGGTCTACCCATTGGCCATCTATGTAAAACTTTCTCAAATCTTTCATAACCGTCTCACTATCTGTAATTACCTAAAAAACCATAACCTAACGCAATATAATTAAGCTATACCCCGTCTGGGGAAGTCATCATAATAAAGCTTCTATAGACGCAATGGTCTGGGGGCCAACTAACCTATGTAAAAGCAATCCTTCAGGGCTTATGATCAAGGTTTCCGGTAAAACCGAGACCGGTTCCAGCCCCCATACTAAGCGGGGATCTGCAATCAAATTGGGGAACTGAATATTTAATTTGCTGACCTCTTGTGCCAACCTATCATCTTGAGAACCGTCAAAATTTACTCCCAACACACTAAGCGTATTGGCGTGATGCGCAGCAAGCTCATTCAGTTCTGGAATTTCTTTGCGACAGGGAGAACACCAAACAGCCCAGTAATTGATCACCAAAACCTTACCAGGTGCGGTAACGTTTATGCTATCACCATCGGACGTTTTGTACATCGTGTCTGAATCACAACCTATCAAAAACAGTGCGATTAGAATTATCTTTTTCAATCCAAAACTCCTTCTATTTTTAGACAAAATGTCCCAACAACGAATTCGGTACGTTATCTGTATAATATCCGATTTCAACCTCTAAGATGTATTTTTAATAAACTGCGAGCCGACCGCATGTCGATCAAAAAATCAGCGATGATATTTTTTCCGTTTTTTGACAGAAGCCCCTACAATAGCATTTGACATACAAATAACATGACGGGTCATTATGGTTACTATCTATCACAATCCTCGCTGTTCAAAATCACGGCAAGCTTTGACCATTTTGCAATCAAAGAATATTGAACTAAACATAGTTCTCTATCTTGATGCTCGTATTGATCAGTCTTTACTTGAATCCTTGCTGTTTAAATTAGGCTTATCAGCTGCACAAATAATTCGCCGCAATGAAAATGACTTTAAACGTCTGCGGTTGGATGCTAAAGATATTAATGAGCAACAATTGCTCGCCGCAATGGTAAAATACCCAAAACTGATTGAGCGACCTATTGTGGTTAATGGGCAAAAAGCCATAGTAGGTCGTCCTCCTGAGAAGATACTGGAAATACTTTAATGACGAACAATACAGATAATGTGTATATTTTGGTACTTTATTATAGCCGCCATGGGCATGTTAAATTACTGGCGGATCAAATAGCGCTTGGCATTGAAAGTGCTGGTTTAGAGGCGCGCCTTAGAACTGTACCGGCAATATCTGCGGTTTGTGAAGCAACCGACGCTGAGATCCCAGATAAAGGAGATATATATTGCAGCGCAGAGGACCTGGCTCAGTGCTCTGGGCTACTAATGGGTAGTCCAACTCGCTTCGGGAACATGGCGGCACCCCTAAAGTATTTTATCGACGGTACCGCAAATCTCTGGCTAAGCGGTCAGCTAATTGACAAACCAGCAGGTGTTTTCACCTCTTCATCAAGTCTCCATGGTGGTCAAGAATCTACCCTGCTTAGTATGATGCTACCTCTGCTGCATCAAGGTATGGTGATTGCCGGAGTGCCCTATTCTGAAACCGCACTCACATCAACCCACTCAGGTGGCACGCCCTATGGATCAAGTCATGTTGAAAACAACTGTTTAAGTAGTGAAGAAATCCAAATTTGCCGCAGTCACGGTAGACGAATAGCGATGCTGGCCAGCAAGCTAAGAACAGAATTCTAAACAGATATTCTAACGCGTTAAATTAACAATTTATTACTAAGGTGCAAGGGGTTATTAGTTTGCAAATTGAGAAAAATATAGTTCTATCAAAATTAATTACACAAATTAGTTTTAGCCTATTAATTGGCACTCAAC
>DNBN01000074.1 GCA_003491845.1 Porticoccaceae bacterium
TTTTGTCTAGGCCCCACTCACGAAGAAGTAATTACTGACATTGTTAGAAACGAAATTAATAGCTACAAGCAACTGCCTGCAAATTTCTATCAAATACAAACAAAATTTCGCGATGAGCGCAGACCACGCTTTGGCGTAATGCGCACTCGTGAATTCTGTATGAAAGATGCCTATTCATTCCACAGTAATGAAGCCTGCCTGCACGATACCTACAAAATAATGCATGAGACCTACAATAAAATTTTCCAACGTACCGGACTAGTTTTCCGTGCCGTCATTGCTGATACCGGTAGTATTGGAGGAAGTATATCGCATGAATTTCATGTATTGGCTGAATCTGGAGAAGATGCAATTGTTTTCTCCAATGGTAGTGATTACGCGGCGAATATCGAAAAGGCCGCTGCCATGCCTCCTAAACAACAATCTGAAGCCCCAAATATGCCCATACAAGAGCTTGCAACTCCAGAAGTTCACACGATTAGTGAATTAACTGACCACTTGCAAATTGATGTGAAAAAAACCGTAAAAGCGCTAATAGTGAGTACTAAGGATTCATCTAATCATGGTAAATTGTTTGGCCTAGTACTGCGTGGTGACCATGACCTAAACCTAATCAAAGCGCAGCATGCACTGGGCATTAGAACCGAGTTAGTCCTAGCGACAGCAGAACAAATACAACAGGCGCTAGACTGTGGACCTGGGTCTATCGGACCAGTAAATCTTCCGTTAACAATTATTGTTGATCCCAGTGCCGCTGTTTTGAATAACTTTGTCTGCGGTGCCAATAAAGATGGATATCACCTTACTGATGTTAATTGGTCGCGCGACTGTCCGGAATTTGAGGTTGCAGATATCCGCAATGTAGTCACCGGCGATACAAGTCCCGACGGGAAGGGTACATTGGAAATCAAGCGAGGTATTGAAGTTGGCCATATTTTCCAACTGGGTACAAAGTATAGCGAAGCGATGAAAGCCACGATACTAGATGAGTATGGAAAAGAACAGTTTATGAATATGGGTTGCTATGGCATTGGCGTGAGCAGAATAGTGGCAGCTGCTATTGAACAAAACAATGATGAAAATGGCATTATTTGGCCTGACGCCATAGCCCCTTTTCAGGTTGCTATAGTGCCAATTAATATGCATAAATCAGAACAGGTCAAAACTGTCTGTCATGACCTCTATGAGCAACTTGATAAACTTGGCATAGAAGTATTGTTTATGGATGAGCCCAAGGCTCGCCTTGGTGGTATGCTAGCCGATATTGAGTTGATTGGTATACCACACAGAATTGTGATTGGGGATCGAGGCCTAGCTGACAATAAGATTGAGTACCGTTATCGGCGAGAATCTGAAAATCGGTATATTGCAGTAGACCAAATACTTCCCTTCTTGTCTGACTGCGCCTGCCCAACTACTAAGGTTTAATTTAATGGATGCCAGTACTGTTACAATCGCGCCAAAAGAGCTACGACGTAAGATCAGAGCGGGCGAGCATACCTCGGTAACGTCAGGCTTTTGTCAGGGATATGTGCAATGTAATTTAGTGGTACTCCCTAGCTCCTGGGCTAAGGATTTTGAAATGTTTTGTCAGTTAAACCCAAAGCCTTGCCCCTTAATAGCTAAATCTGACATAGGGCAATTCCATTTGCCCAAACTGGGACAGGAGCTAGACTTAAGAACTGATATCCCGCAGTATCGAGTGTTTGAAAATGGTCAATTCATCTCGGAGATCTCAGATATCAGTTCAATATGGAATCAAGATCTTGTCGCTTTTTTGCTGGGTTGCTCGTTTTCTTTCGAGGAAGCACTGATATCCAATGGCCTTGATGTCCGCAATATCAGTGAAAATAAAAATGTACCTATGTACAGGACATCTATTAAGTGCCAACCTGCTGGTCCCTTTAGCGGAAACATGGTGGTCAGTATGCGACCATTTAATCAACTTGATGCAAAATATGCTACTGAACTATCTGCTCGTTACCCTAGAGTTCATGGAGCACCGATTCATTATGGTGATCCAAGTCTCATTGGCATTACGGATATAAATACACCCGATTACGGTGATGCGGTAACTATTGGCTCAGACGAAAAGCCGCTATTCTGGGCCTGTGGGGTGACCCCACAAGTAGCGCTAGAGCAAGCAAAACCACCTTTTTGCGTTACCCACAGTCCTGGCTGTATGCTGGTAACAGATTTGCTCAACAGTTCATTACAATCATAATAAATTGGGCGCGACTATTTTTTGGAGACAACCATGCCGTTGAAACTGAACTGCGACCTCGGAGAAAGCGACAGCATTGAGATGGTCAATGTGGATGCACAGGTTATGCCGTTTATTGATCAGGCAAATATTGCCTGTGGTTACCACGCCGGGAATGAGCTAATTATGGCCCAAACGGTCGACTATGCACTCCAGCATAAGGTCTCTATTGGTGCTCACCCCAGCTACCCCGACCGTGAAAATTTTGGTCGAAAATCAATGAACATTCCTACACCACAGCTTATAGAATTGATCCAAGAACAAATCATGTTGCTGTCAAAGATAGCTGCGAAAAAGAATGCGATTATTTCCTATGTGAAACCTCATGGTGCACTCTACAACGATATGATGATCAATGGACATATTCGTAGCGCTGTAATGCAAGCCATTAGTGACAGTCCTGGGTCTTTGGCCTTTATGCTGCAAGCCACACCGCGAGCTGAGAATCATCAGAAAGAAGCCGAAGCTTTTGGCATAGAGCTAATCTTTGAGGTTTTTGCAGACCGTTGTTACACAGATGAAGGTGCATTGTTAAGTCGCAGTATGCCTGGCGCCGTTCACAGCCGTAAACGGATGCTAGAACAAGTGCGCCAGTTAAATGATCAAGGATCTCTTACTACCGTTAATGGTCTTGTACTGCCTCTTTCGGCAGACTCTCTTTGCGTGCATGGTGACAATGCTGAGGGTGTCGCGGCAATAGCAGATATTCGACATATTCTCAGCTAGCGGGTGTTATATGAGTAATGAAAAATTCTCTATATCTATTGCTGGCGAAAATGCTCTAATTCTGCATCTTACCGATAGTGTCAGCACGTTAACGGCAGCTAAAATACAAGTAATAGCAACTGAGTTACGTGAAAAATTAGCCTCTTCTCTTATCGACATTATCCCCTCCTATGCATCTATATTAGTCATCTATGAACCACTACGTACTGACCACTTTGCCGTTCGAAAAAGTCTTCAAAAAGCTGCAAAAAACATTATTCAGAGCAGCACAAAAACCTCAGATGGACTATCTAAGTTAGTCACATTACCAGTCTATTATTCTACGGATGCGGGACCGGATTTGGCTACACTAGCCTCCAAATCTGGACTTTCGATTAATCAGGTGATTGATCTTCATACCGCCATAGAGTATCGCGTTTATGCCATTGGATTTGCCCCAGGTTTTGCCTACCTTGGCGAAGTAGACCAAAAAATAGCAACACCAAGACTAGCCACACCGAGACAAAAAGTACCTAGAGGTGCAGTGGCTATCGCGGACCGGCAAACCGCCGTATATCCGGCTGAGTCGCCCGGCGGTTGGAATATAATAGGACTGTGTCCCACCCTAATGTTTGATCCTTTATCAATCCCTACAATGCCCTTAACCACTGGTGATAGGGTAATATTTGAATCTATAAGGCGTGATAAATTTCTTGATCTG
>DNBN01000075.1:0-3820 GCA_003491845.1 Porticoccaceae bacterium
GACAATTACGCACCTTGACAGGATTGACCGCAGAATTTTGATAGTACTACAAAAAAACGGTCGTATTCCTAATGTTGAGTTAGCTAAAAAAGTCAATCTTACGCCCACGCCTTGCCTTGAACGCGTTAAACGTCTTGAAAAGGAAGGGTTTATTAGCCGCTATGTGGCGTTGGTGGATCCATTAAAAGCAAGTTTAGCTTTGTGCGCGTACATAGAAGTTCAGTTAGCCAGTTCAACTACGGCGGCATTCAAGCGTTTTAATCAGAAAATGCGTGATCTTCCTGAGGTACAAGAATGCCAAATGGTAGCCGGAGGTTTTGATTACCTAATTAAGATAAGGGTTGCCGATATGTTGCATTATCAACGCTTTTTGGGAGAAAAATTAGCGTCAATTGATGATATTAGTCAAACCCACACTTATGTTGTAATTGATGATATTAAATCTGAAACAGCGCTTCAAATTCAAGATTAATTGATATATCGCCGAGGCACTCGCTGTGATAACTGAGTCATTAGCTCATATCCAATGGTGTTACAAAGTGTGGCAATTTCAGTCACCGATAAGCTGGGACCCCACAAAATTGCTTGGTCACCTATAGATACAGAGGGCAGGTCGGTAACATCGATAGTAATCATGTCCATGGACACTCGTCCGACAAGAGGGCAGCGATGTCCGTTAATTAGCACTGGTGTTCCACTTGGCGCTTGACGAGGGTACCCATCGCCATAGCCTACTGTAATAGTGGCAATGGTCGAACGACGTTTAGCAGTCCAATTAGCGGTATAACCCACCGATTCTCCTGAATCAATTTCGCGTATAGAAATCACGGCAGATTGGAAAGTCATTGCCGGAGTTAGTTTTGCGGCTTGTTGTTGAGGTTCACTAAAAGGCGAGTTGCCATAGATCATATAACCAGGTCGTTGCCATGACCCATGAGATTCTGGCCACGCCATAACTGCTGCAGAATTGGCTAGAGACCAGTCTATATTATGGCTAGATGAATTATTTAAAGTTGAAAGACATTGTTGAAAACGATCGATTTGCTTGCGAGTGCTTTGGCTCCCAATGTCATCCGCACAGGCAAGATGCGAGGCCAGAACAATATTATCAGCAACATTGCTGCTACCGCTAAGATCACGGTATTGTTTAGTGATAGTGTTGCTGTTATAGCCTAAACGATGCATACCAGTATCAACGCCCAGCCAAATATTTATCGGTTGTTTTAGTGAGGAGCCAAGCAACGCATCTTTTTGTTTATCATTTTCTACCATAAGCCAAAAATTATTGGCTGCGGCTATGCTCACTTCATTTGAAGAGAAAGTTCCCTCTAATAGAAGAATTGGTTGCTTTATTCCAGCATCCCTTAATGCCAATGCCTCCTCAATGCACGCAACACCGAAGGCGGGAGCAACATCTGCCAGCGCCTTGCTCACTTCAATGGCACCATGACCATAGGCATTCGCTTTGACCATTGGCATTGATTTTCCTTGAGTAGCTAAGGATTGAGCAATTGCTAAATTATCTCGAAGAGCTTGCCTATCAATTATTGCTTCTGTTGGTCTAGCCATTTACGCTGTCTACCTAGTAATCATACTTGTGACGTGAAAATAGCGTCTGGGCAGCAAGCCAGGTGTTACCCACCTCACCGTCTCCAACAGATTGGCCATCAATGCTAGTGACTGCTCCAATTTCTTTAGTACTGCTGGTTATCCATATTTCATCGGCCTCATAGACCTCATTCATAGACACTATTCTTTCTTGAACCTCTATTGTGCCGTCTTTACGGAGTATATCAATCAGCATATTTCTTGTTATTCCAGGTAGAAGCTGATTGTCCAGCGGCGGTGTGATCACAATCCCATTTTTGACAATAAAAGCATTGCAGGCGCTGGCTTCGGTGAGTTCGCTTTTGCTGTTAAATAGCAAGGTTTCATCACTGCCTTTTTCATAACCTTCCTGGAAGTGTAAGACATTTCCTAGTAGGGCAGTAGATTTTATGTGACACCTTTGCCAACGTAAATCTTTGCTAGTTGAAACGCTGTATGTTTTTGCTTTAGTCTTGTTCGCAATGGGTGCTTGAGGTATGTCAAAGGTGAATCCAAAAATAGTGGGAGTAACTGCCTCGGGGAATGCATGGTAACGTTTACTGTCGGTACCTCTGCTTACTTGAAGATAAATACCAAGATTACCATTGCCATTTTCAAAGGATAGTTTAGTGCAAAGAGCTTTCCAGTCTGCAGTGGTCCAATCAATGGACAAGCCAATTCCTTTCAGCCCCTCCTGCATCCTTTGGATGTGTGCATCAAACCCCAGTAGTCTTCCGTTGTAGGCGGGTATAACTTCATAAATACCGTCGCCGAATAAAAAACCGCGATCTAGGGGCGAGATTTTGGCTTCAGTGATTGGCATGTATGCGTTGTTTAAAAACGCTGTACTCATGTTTGATCCCTATTTTTTATTTCTATGTGTTGTTGAGTTATCTTAGCAAAATGTACAGCAATGACACTACCAACGTGCATTTCTACTATATAGCACTGACCACCGTTGTACATTTTACGAAACTTGATTCAACCTAGACTACCGTGAAGTTCAAAAGAGAATCAACGCACGATAATGAGCTTCTTATACTGAATCGTCATGACCGGTCATTTGGCGTAGGGTCTGCACTAGTAACTGGCTTTCTGACGATGGTAGGCCGTCTTCACTTAGGGTGTTTTCTCCGGTGAGGCCATCAACACTGCCGTTGTTAGATAAAAATTGTAACACAGCAGTATTATCCCAATTTTTTAGAAGATCTTTGTTAGTCAACACAGATAAAAGTGCAATGATGCCATGCGCGGCCCAATTAGATACATCCGCAACAAGCAATTCGTCGCAGGGGGTCGTGGACGCTTGTATATTTAGCTCCTCTAAGGCATGTGGAATGTTACCCATACCAATTTCATTGCCGCCATCACCAATTGCAATAGTTGGGCAGCTAGACTTGCGCATAATGCTATCAAAGTTAGCGCATTTACTAGAAATGTCTACACCTCGCATATTGTAATAGCATCCGTTGCCAGCTTGGCCGGGGCGTTCGATTGCGATAATAAGAGAAGGATTATGGATGTCTATAATCTCTTCAGAGATATCATTATCAAAGAGGATCTCATGGGTATTGAAATGACCATCTAAAGCGTTGAAAAGTGGCCGATCGCATACAATTATAGGATGACCGCCAAGCTTTTCAATAGCCTCATACAGAGCTATGGCTCCCACTGGACCGTCGGTTTCGAAACTGCCATTAACGGGAAATCCTGTGCCGATCAGCACAGTTCCTTCAGCAGCACACTGATGAATTAATCGTGCCGCGCGAAGATAGGAACCTTTGTCTAAGTATGCGCTCACAGATTGCATGCCACGCAAGTTTCGCGACACGAGCAGGTTTTCGATATCTTCTGATAGTTTGTTGTGGTTAATCTGCCGCTGAGATCTTAGATTTTGCATATTTTTCAAGTGCAAAAGGTTGTGTGCCTCTTCAATACTGATGGGTTCAAAGCTGACCTTGTTCGTAGCTGATAGCTGTGTCAATTTGCTAATATCCAGAGATAAAACCGACCCTAGCTTTGGATAACCACCTATAGTTTGTCGATCATTTAGCAGCACAATCGGTTGTCCATTAGCTGGAACTTGTATGGCACCTAGGCAAATACCTTCAGATAGAATACCGTCAATAGACGGTGCGATAGCAGGGCCAGTAAGACGAAAACCCATACGATCATTGAGTTCAGAGATTTCATAAATAGCGCTAAAGAACAGCTGCTTTTGCTGATGACTAAC
>DNBN01000075.1:4023-4664 GCA_003491845.1 Porticoccaceae bacterium
ATAATCTTCTTGGTAACCCAGAATAACTCTTAATGTTGTTACTGACTGAATTTTTTGCAAATGTAGAGGTTGAGAATTTACTGGCAAATAAAATGCCGGCATATGAGTGTGATTATCACAGGGTAGTAGATCGCCAGAGGTCAATGCACGACCATGGCCATCTAAGCCACCAATTGCCTCTCTGCAAACTGTGGAGCTACTGTTAAATACCGGCGGCACTTTAAACCCTCCGGGAACTGCAAGATAGCAGCGAGTGCCCAAGGTGAAGAATCCGAGCGCTATTTGATCACCAGGTTGTATTTTGTGCAATGTCCATGCGTTAACTGATTGATTATTGATTTTAATGTCAGCCTGCGCACCGGTGACAGCTATGTAACTGTCCACCTCAGCAGTTAATACTAGTCCTCCCAGGGTGATCTCTATTATTGGTGTATTTTCTGGGTTTTTACACAGTAAGTTAGCCCATTGGAATGAGTCCCTATCCATTGGACCGCCAACGGTAAGGCCAATATGATGTTGTCCAAACCGACCGCTATCTTGAATTAAACTTAAAATACCTGGTTGGTTTACTTTGAGTCCGTTCATTTTGTCGCCTCAAAGTGTCCTAAAGCGCCACCCAGATCAAGAAATTTATCACGACT
>DNBN01000192.1:0-268 GCA_003491845.1 Porticoccaceae bacterium
AGCAATGATTTTTTATATTCTAGATCTATATCTGATCTCCATTGATATTTCTGTAGCTCAGGGCCTCATGATAATTCGCTGTTGAGGGAATTTCAGACCCCTCCAAATCTGCGATGCTTCTAGCCACCTTTAGTGTGCGATAAAATCCTCTTGTGGACAAAGAAAATCGTTCCATGGCCTGTTGCATGAATTGTTTTTGTTCGTTGGTTAGAGGGCATACCTCTTGCACTTGGTTGCTGTCTAGATGAGTGTTTATTTTCCCTTGTCG
>DNBN01000192.1:542-778 GCA_003491845.1 Porticoccaceae bacterium
TGTATTTGATGTTGTCGAGCAACAGCAACACGAGTTTGGATTCTCTCACTAGTCTCACCTTCAGGGATAGTTGGTGGATTTAAAAGATCATTACAATCTATGCCGCTAACATGCACTTGCAGATCTATACGATCCATCAACGGCCCTGACAATTTATTTTTATAGTGCATAAGCTGGCCTGCTGAACAACAACATTTGGATGTTCCCAAATAACCACAAGGGCAGGGATTCATTGC
>DNBN01000192.1:1047-6412 GCA_003491845.1 Porticoccaceae bacterium
CAAGGGCAGGGATTCATTGCTGCAACCAACTGGAATTGAGCTGGGAAACAGGTTTGAGCGGCGATTCTAGAGATCATTATATGTCCTGATTCCAAAGGCTCTCTGAGTACCTCCAGTACATGACGGGAAAACTCAGGCAGTTCGTCTAAAAATAATACTCCATTATGTGCAAGCGATATTTCCCCGGGCTTTGGCGTTCTGCCGCCACCAACTAAAGCCATAGCAGAGGCCGTATGGTGGGGTGCTCGGAATGGACGACTCCAGATATCTTTCCGCAACCCTTTTCCAGCAACCGAATGGATCGCGGCGACAGCTATAGCTTCAGGATTTGACATAGAAGGCAGTATTCCGCCAAGACGGCTCGCAAGCATTGTCTTGCCCGTTCCTGGAGGACCGCAAAGTATAATATGATGTCCCCCAGTAGCGGCGATTTCTAAGGCACGCTTCGCGTGATGTTGGCCTATAACATCGCGTAGCTCATGCGCCGGATAAGTCTTACCTTTTGTTGAGATAACCCATGGTTCTATTAATTGGCGAGCATGAAGGTGTGCTGAAACTTCTAGTAAATGAGTTGCTGAAAGCACCGACAGCGTCGGTACCAAGGCAGCTTCGTCTGCATTAGATGCGGCAAGGACTAATTCACGTCCACTGTCACAGCATCGTTGAGCTGATGGCAACATTGAATCCACTGATCTTAGGTCGCCTGAAAGTGCTAATTCACTGATGAACTCATACTTATGTAAACTACGTTTCGGTATTTGATCAGAGGCTGCAAGAATTCCAATGGCAATAGCTAAATCGAATCGGCTGCCTTCTTTAGGTATATCTGCAGGCGCTAGGTTGACTGTAATACGACGAGCGGGGAATTCAAAATGTGAATTTATAATGGCACTGCGAACGCGATCTTTACTCTCTTTGACAGAGGTCTCTGGTAATCCGACGATGTTAAAAGCGGGTAAACCATTAGAAAGATGCACCTCCACTGAAATTTCAGGTGCGTCAATGCCTAATTTTCCACGACTTTTAGTAATAGCAAGTGACACAACATACCTCCCTGTATGTGTTTTGACAGCCCTTACTCCAGGATATTTATTTCCCTAATGACAAAGCTACTCTTGGTTGAGATGCTGTTCTATTGCTGCCAGTTGTTTTTCTAATCTATCGATCTTCTCTCTGGATCGCGCAAGAATCATTTGTTGGGTGTCAAATTCTTCTCTGGACACCACGTCTAATTCTGCAAGAGTCTTGTTAATTGCTACCTGCATTACTTGTTTTAACTCATCTCCCAATGCCTGAGCTCCGTTGATTGATTTTTCGAAGTGATTTTGGAATCGATTAAAAAAATCATCATTTATCATTTATATAATCCAGGTTGTGGGGCATCTGAGGGTTTCAAGTTTATTCACCTTTATATTTGTATTTTAGCTGAAAACTAACGATTGCCAATAGAAACTTACTTTTATTCATTATGGTGCAAGAACTTAGTTATTTATTTTTATATGCACCAATCTGATGCAAAAATGACCTCAAAGTAGCGCTAATAGGCTTTTTTTTGGAGTTTTTTAAGTTGGCACGCAATGTGCAAAGTAGAAATTGCCTGACGGAAGGCAGCAGATCAAATATTACTTTTAAACTTCTTGGGAGAAGACTATATGAAAGCGTTTAAAACCGCAGTTTTTGCAGCAACAATGATGACAGCAGCAACTGGAATGACGGCCGAAATTTCCGGTAACGTTGCGCTGGGCTCAGAATATTTTTTCCGCGGCGTCGACCAGGCTGGCGGTGAAGCTCTCTCTGGCGGCTTCGATGTTGCATTTGAAAATGGCTTTTATGTGGGAACTTGGGCCTCAAGCATTGATTTTAGTAATGGTCCAGAGTTGGATTACTACGCAGGCTATGGCGGCTCACTAAGCGATTCTTTGAGTTTTGACGTCGGTTACTTGTTCTATGGGTATCCGGGTGATTCGGCTCTAGATTTCGAGGAATTCTATGGTAGCCTTTCAATGGGCGATGCCACTGTTGGCTTCAACTACTCAGATGATTACTTCGACTCTACTGGTGAGACGACTTATTTGTATATTGATTACGGCTTTGCATTAAGCGAAAACCTTAGTTTGGGACTTCATTATGGCACCATTTCTGCGGATGACTCAGAAGCCTACAATGCGGTATTTGGCGACACCATCGATGACTACTCGATTTCACTCAGCACTGAATTCAGCGGCGTGGGTGTTGATTTGAGTTTGGTCGACTCCTCAGGTTCTGGCGCCTTAGACGCCGATACTCAGTTTGTTGTGACTTTTTCAAAGTCTTTATAAGCACAGACCTATCCACTAAACCCAATATGAGTGGCGTAGCCACTCAACCGGAGGAACAGTATGAAAATGATTACAGCAGTCATAAAGCCTTTTAAATTAGATGAAGTCAGAGAGGCCCTAGGAGAGATTGGTGTCTCTGGAGTCACCGTTACTGAAGTTAAAGGCTTCGGTCGTCAAAAAGGTCATACAGAACTTTATCGAGGAGCAGAATACGTAGTTGATTTTCTGCCAAAGGTAAAAGTTGAAGTGGCTCTAGCCGAGTCTATGGTTGAGAACGCTGTCGAAGCCATTACTAAGGCGGCATCGACTGGCAAGATTGGTGATGGAAAGATCTTCATTAGTCAGCTAGATGATGCTATTCGAATTCGAACCGGTGAGACCGGCCCAGAAGCTATTTAAATTGAGGAATAAATGATGAACGAAATATTTGAACTTCAGTATGCCCTAGATACGTTTTACTTCTTAATGTGTGGCGCGTTGGTGATGTGGATGGCAGCAGGGTTTGCCATGCTTGAAGCTGGACTTGTCCGATCAAAGAATACTACTGAGATCCTGACCAAGAACATTGCTCTGTTCGCTGTGGCTTGTACCATGTATATGATCTGTGGATACGCAATTATGTATGGCGGTGACATTTTCCTCTCGTCCATCACTGGTGATGGTGCAACTGGGGCCGAGGAGCCAGCGACCTATGCACCGTCGGCTGACTTCTACTTCCAAGTTGTTTTCGTCGCTACTGCCATGTCAATTGTGTCAGGCTCGGTGGCAGAACGAATGAAACTTTGGGCATTTTTGGCCTTTGCTGTTGTCATGAGTGGATTTATTTACCCGATGGAAGGCTCTTGGACTTGGGGTGGAAATGCAGTATTTGGAATGTATACCCTGGGCGATCTTGGCTTTTCTGATTTTGCAGGGTCTGGAATTGTGCATCTTGCTGGTGCTTCAGCGGCTCTAGCTGGGGTTCTTTTGCTGGGCGCCAGAAAGGGCAAGTACGGTACTAATGGTTCAATCAACGCTATTCCAGGGGCCAATCTCCCGATGGCAACTTTAGGTACGTTCATTCTGTGGCTCGGTTGGTTTGGTTTCAATGGAGGTTCTGTGCTAGCCACTGCTTCTGTAGAAAGCGCTAACGCTGTTGCTGTAGTGTTTATGAATACCAATGCGGCTGCTAGTGGTGGATTGATTGGTGCATTAATCGTGGCACGAATAATGTTCGGTAAAGCAGATCTCACAATGGCGCTTAATGGTGCTCTTGCTGGTCTGGTTGCTATCACCGCTGAACCCTCCACGCCAACAGCACTTCAGGCGACTTTGTTTGGTGCCATGGGTGGAGTCTTGGTTGTATTCAGTATTATTACGTTAGATAAATTGAAAATTGATGACCCTGTAGGTGCAATCTCTGTGCATGGTGTTGTTGGTCTTCTTGGCTTATTGCTTGTACCTCTGACTAATGATGGTTCATCTTTCTCTGGTCAGTTGATTGGCGCGGCAACCATTTTTGTTTGGGTGTTTGGCGCAAGCCTAGTTGTTTGGGGTGTTTTGAAGGCAACTATGGGAATACGCGTATCCGAAGAAGAGGAATTCTCTGGTGTTGATATTTCTGAATGTGGTATGGAAGCCTACCCTGAATTTGTAAGTTCCAAGTCCTAACGTTAATCCCCCTTTTGACCGGGGCTTTATGCCCCGGTTTTTTTTGTCTGTAAAAAATCACTGTGTAAAATAATTTGGTTCCTGGAGATGCAATTTAAGGCAAAAACAGGTATCTTTCTAGGTACTGATTATTTGTTTGGAAAACCAACGTCATGAAACTGATTACTGCTGTTATAAAACCTTTTAAACTTGATGATGTACGAGAAGCCCTCGGCGATATCGGTGTTCAAGGAATCACCGTTACTGAAGTCAAGGGTTTTGGCCGACAAAAAGGTCACACTGAATTATATCGAGGAGCGGAATATGTAGTTGATTTTTTACCTAAAATTAAGCTAGAAATTGCTATTTCATCAGATATGGTAGACAGCACCGTTGAGGCCATTACTAAGGCCGCTGCTACTGGTAAAATTGGAGATGGTAAGATATTTATTTCAGCTTTGGACGAAGTTATTCGGATTCGCACCGGCGAGACTGGTGCCGAAGCTATATAAAGCAGCAATGGTGTGCCTTACTCAAAAGCTGATATGAGTAAATAAGGTACATTTTTTAAACAATGTCCCCTCTGAGATTACGTTAAATGAATACTGTAATTCGATTCACTTGGTTATTTATTTTTGTTTTTAGTTCTGCTGGTGCCAAAACTCCCGAATCAGATGCCGCAGAGTCCCAAATTATTATCGCTAAATTAGAAGCAGCTCGATCGAGTTTAAGCTATAAAGTTATTGGTCGTGCACCTATTGAAAATTTTTACGAAGTGCAGGTTGAAAACGGACCCATTTTATATGTTTCTAAGGATGGTAATTATTTTTTTGATGGTTCACTCTATCAGGTCAAAGTAGGTCAATTTGTAGACGCCCGAAGCTTGCGGATGAACGATGAGAGAGAAGCCATCTTTGGGTCCTTATCGGTTGATGATATGATTGTGTTTAAATCTAATGGTACCACCCAAGGTATTATTAACGTTTTCACAGATGTTGACTGCGGTTTTTGTCGCAAGCTGCACAAAGAGGTTCCTCAGTTAAATAAGATGGGTATTGAAGTTCGATACCTGGCTTTTCCTCGAGCAGGAATTCCCTCTGATGCCTACACAAAGATCGCAACTGCTTGGTGTTCTGATGATCCCCAAGGTAGCTTAACAAGATCAAAAAATGGGCAGGATGACGTGCCTGCTGTATGTGATAATAACCCGGTTGCTGAGCATTATGAGCTAGGGCAAAAACTTGGTGTTACAGGTACTCCAGCCATCGTTTTGATGGATGGTTCACTCATTCCAGGTTACAAAAAAGCTGAAGAGATAGCTAAAATATTGGGGATAAAATCGTAGAGCGGGTCCTGAAGATAGAGCAATTTTCGCTCTAAATTTGTATTTTATATACTTATTTAGTCAATGTCTGTCA
>DNBN01000192.1:6703-7317 GCA_003491845.1 Porticoccaceae bacterium
GTCAATGTCTGTCATAGACAGTAAGTGTTGGAGTCAACAAAAGCTAGGGGTTTTAGGTGAGGCGAGTAAAGATAGGTATTTGCGGTCTTGGTACAGTAGGCGCTGGTGTTTTCAATGTTATATCTCGAAATATAGATGCTATAAACGCTCGTGCTAACTGCCAAATTAGTATCTCTCAGGTGGGTTGCCGCCGTGACAATAGGGACTGTGATTTGACTAATAGTAACATCTCACGAGACATATTTGATGTTGCTAAGAATCCTGATGTAGATATTGTTGTTGAATTGATCGGTGGAACAACCGTAGCCTTTGATTTGGTTATGACTGCTTTAAATAACGGTAAGCATGTGGTCACTGCTAATAAAGCATTAATAGCTGAGCATGGCATGACGATTTTTGCGGAAGCGGCCTCTCGAGGCTTGATAGTGTCCTTTGAAGCAGCTGTGGCTGGCGGCATACCCATTATAAAAGCGCTTCGAGAGGGCTTGGCGGCTAATCAAGTCAGTTGGCTAGCCGGCATTATTAACGGCACCACTAATTTTATTTTATCGCAAATGGATAGCAAGGGTCGTGAATTTGCTGATGTTTTGGCGGAAGCTCAGGCCAAAGGCTAT
>DNBN01000305.1:0-1305 GCA_003491845.1 Porticoccaceae bacterium
TATGCAACTCGACCGGAAACAGACTCAGTATCCTCAGGAGCAGTAGCATCAGCTTTACCGCCAAACATACCCAAAGAATAATCTAGCTGGCCACCAGCTAAAGAACCAATAAGGGCAAAACCATCATCTCGACCACCCTTTTTAGGGATTGGATACCGAGAAACAACACTAGGATATTGCCAAGTCGGTAAATTATAAGACCCACTCAGATTTGACCGATCACTTGGCGGAATAAAACGTCCTGCCCAAAGTTGCATATTATCTGTCAGCTTAACTTTCACCAAAGAATCAAGCATTAGCATATCGCCGTCTTTGTGTTCAGTTTGAAGTTGGAAGCCAATTTTGTCAGTGACCTTGGCTTTCATATAAAAACGCGCGCTGTGAATGCTAGCGCCGAATGAGTCACTATTACCAGAATCCGTATCTGCAAGCTCTGCACGAATACTTCCGCCAAAATTGATTGATGTAGTATCAGATACCTTTATCTCAGCGCCAGCAAAAGAATCACTTGCTAAAAGCAAAGCACCACCTGCTATAAATATAGATTTAAACCATGTTGATTTCATTACTCTTTCCTCTCATAAAAATGATAAATTGATAAAAAAATTACTAATTGATAAGGCCCGCATGATGGCCTAAATATAAATCGTTAGATTGTTGCCACTTTTGGCCTAAAACCATTAGGGAAAAATCACTTTTTGCAGTTCCAACAAAACACACACCGAAGGGCAATCCATCTGCTCTTATTTCTGAAGGCACAGCAACTACTGATAAATTTAAAATATTTGCAAAATAGGTGTAATACCCCATATTAGTATTTAATTTGACCGGATTCGCCTTTACCTCAGCAATGGAATAAATGGTTGGCGCAGTCGGCACCATCATGAAATCAATATTCTCGAACAACAGCCTTGCTAATGCCTGAAGCTCGGTAATTCGATAATATTCATGACATAAATCTACCGCTGAATACTGTTTAGCCTTTTCTACAATAACTCTGACACTCGAATGGATATCATTTGAATGATCTTTTAAAAAGGGCTTAATTGACGACAGACGCTCCGCCAACAAAGGACCATCAAATAGCATCCGACCTGCCTCTAAAAAAATTGAATAATCAACGTCAACCACAGTCGCACCAAGACTTTTCATTTTTGAAACTGCATTCTCAAAACATTTCTGAGCATTAGCATCGCCGAAAAATTCAAGATACTTAGGCGCTGGTATACCAATAATCTGCTTAGAAAAAGGTTTATCTTGGCCTTCAGGTAAAGCCGTAAAGTTAGATAAAAATGGATCGCTGAC
>DNBN01000305.1:1629-4304 GCA_003491845.1 Porticoccaceae bacterium
ATCGGCATGCAATCAAATGATCGATTGGCATATACCATGCCATCGGTACTAAGAACCCCTGGCGTAGGCTTAACGCCAACAATATTGTTTAAGGCTGCCGGAATACGACCTGATCCACCCGTATCACTACCCAATGCAAAACTCACTAATCCTGCTGATACCGCGACAGCTGAACCCGAACTTGATCCACCTGGAATATACGCTGGATCAAATAAATTAACGGGGTGCTCAGGGCTTCTAACACCGACCAAACCGGTCGCAAATTGATCCATCGTGTTTTTACCCACGAGTATCGCACCAGCATCCATTAGCCTTTTAACCACAAGTGCTGTCTTCTCGGGAATAAACGCTATAGATGGGCAGCTTGCTGTTGTTGGGTAGCCCTCAATATGAATATTGTCCTTTACACAAAAAGGAATGCCATATAGGGGTAAAGACGCGGCATCCATATCCATCAAATCTTTGGCTCTTTGCAAGACCTCTGACTGTTTAAGAACAAAAGTCCAAACGCCATCTTCTCCTCGAGTATTGATACGCCTAAAAATTTCATTAACCACATCGACTGCAGTAAATACATCATTTTTATAGCATTGCTTGAGTGATTCAAAAGACAAGCTTAATGTTTCAATTTGGGTATTAGAATTCATACTGATCGCATCTGAATAAATGACTAAATAGGCAGGTAATCATAAGACTACCTGCCACATTAGCTATTTACTGAGTCACTGCCTCCAAGTAATCGGTAACAATGAAATCTGACATTTGCTTAGCCGAAGCCTCACGAGGAAGACGCTTTTGCTCATGCAAGAAGTTACCTGTAGATACTAATGTCTTAACAAATCCACTCTTTTTAGAGCCATCGCCTAAATACTGCTGAGTTAATTGCTTTTCACATGGAACCATTTCTGTTCCTTTCATCATGCGAGTCGCATCTTCTAAAGATAACTCAAGTTCTTTGGCAATAATTTTTGCCGTTTCAGCGGGATTGTTCAGCCAAAAATCAATGCCGTCACACTCAGCTTTAACGAATTTATTGACGTAATCTGGGTATTTTTCAGCAAAATCATTCATTACAACACCCACATCCCATGTCGGGTATCCACGAGCAGCCATAAGGCCAGATGTGGTAAACAGATGGCCATCGTCTTTAAGAACACGACCTAAAGCTGGCTCCCAGAACCATGCAGCATCAATATCACCACGCGACCATGCCAAAGCAATATCATTGGGTCTTAGATCAATAATATCCATAGACGCAGGATCTATTCCCTCATCGGCCAATGCATTTAGAAGCAGGTAATGCGTCGTAGAGCCAAAGGGTGCAGCGATTTTTTTACCTTTTAGATCTTGGAAGTTTTTAATATCTGCCGATGTTCTAACAGCCATTGCCTCAACATAATCCAACATATTGAGAACCATGATTCCCTTTATCGGTAACTCTCTGGTAACACCAATCGCCGTAGGGGGATTTCCTAAACCACCAAAATCGACCTGCTTACCTGCAATAGCACGGAGCATATCGCCACCACCACCGACTTTAATATAATTGATCTTTACACCTGGCATTTCCTTCTGCACTAGTCCAAGTGACTTCGTCACTAACTGAGCATTCACTAGGTTAAGATAACCAACTGTTACTTCTTTTGGCTTTGCAGCAAAAGAATTTGATGCCATAAATAACATGCTTAGTGCCACAATAAATAACCCGTATTTCTGTTTCATAGTTCCACCTTTAGTTTAAAAATTAAAAAATAGTTTGATATCAATTGACTACTTCGTTCGCCTCCGATTTGCCCGAGTCCATGGCATCATGGCGAACCCAATACCACGCATCACCATATCCAGAGTAATTCCAGTTAATCCAAGTACAATCAATCCCATAATCACAATGTCACTCAGTAAAAATTTAGCGGCATCCCAGATCATCCAGCCTATACCTGCAGAGGCAGCGACAATTTCAGCTGCAACAAGAACCGTATAAACGAAACCTAGTGAAATGCGCATACCCGTTAAAATAGTTGGCCCAGCACCTGGAAGGTAGACCTCGCGAATTAAATCTGAACGAGAGGCCCCAAGTGACTTCGCCGCTAACACAAGCGTTGGATTGATATCTTTCACCGCCTGAATAGTCGCAATAATGATTCCTGGTAGACCCGCCAAAAATAGCAGAGCCAGCTTAGAGAGTTCGCCAATGCCTAACCACATAACCAATAAGGTGTAGAGCCCTAAGGGAGGGAGTGGTCTATAAAATTCAATAAACGGATTAAAAATTGCATGTGTGGTTCGCGAAATACCCATTGCGATACCAAGAGGAATGCCCACCAAACAAGCAAGCAAAAAGGCCGCTAGGATTCTATAAAGGCTTGTACCCACATGCTCGAACAGAGTTGAGCCCTGATACCCATCAAATAAGGTCTCAACAAATGCTTTATAAACAGCATCTGGGCCCGGTAAAAATAGTGGATTTGCCAATCCTGTAGCAGTCACAAAAGTCCAAGTAAAAAGCATAAACATGACAGACATAAACGAAATACTTAATCGCTTATTCGACTCTTGTTTGAACCAACGCTTAATACTGTCTGCAAACCCTAGAGTGTTAAAGTTAGATTTTTCATTAGCTGATAATAAATTATTTTTCATAGCTAATTACTCTGCTCCCGATTCAGCGACACCCA
>DNBN01000306.1 GCA_003491845.1 Porticoccaceae bacterium
AGAGGGCAACGCTATTCAGATCAAATAGCGATACTAGTAGAAAATACCGATGTTCTAGTGACCGATCAAAATGCTCCTTTTACTAGCAGAGTAGCTGAGGTGTTTTTATATAACCCTGATTCACCTGCAGGACAGCAATTAGTTGACTGTGTCTACTCTAACAATATTAGATACAATCAGTGTACCTTTGCACAATCTCCGCTGATTGCGCAGCTTACAACCACCCCTACGGTAGATGACATAATGGACAGAGTGGTGGTTTCCCATCAGTGGATGGGAGATCAATTTAAAAAATATCTTGAAAACTACGACCCTAATGATGATTTTAAGAATTTATTGAGAGCTACCACAGCGATTGTTATCTCCTACGATGTGCGTCCATCGTTTTACAGTCCGACAATTGCCGCAATATATCTTGATCCGAGTTATTTGTGGGAGACTCCAGAGCAACGTGACACGGTTAACCAGGCGCCTGATTATAGATCCAGTTTTGGTCAAGAGCTGCAATTTGAAATACCCTGGCGCTATGTAAAAAACAATGATTATGCTTATTACTCGTACCCCATTAGGTATCGCTTGTCACGCACCTTAGAGCAGGCAAATTATGCCCTTGCCAGCCTGTTGTACCATGAACTAGCTCATGCAAATGACTATTTTCCAAGCTTTCGTTGGCTGACATACTCACGTGATACAACGGTTTATGATGCCGTCGTTGAGGTTTATAACAATAACCAAATATTGTCAGATTATCTTCAAGATAATTATCCTTTAGATCCACTGTACTCCTCAGGTGGGCAAAATGAGTTGACTAAATTAGCGCAAGTGAGGTTCCGTAACCCCGACTTGGTGACAGATCAACAAATCGCTTATTCAATGACCGATGTGGCCAATATGTTTAAAACTGAGGGCGCTCCTCAATTTTATAGCTATAGCTCGACTCGCGAGGATTTAGCTATTTTGTTCGATGGATTTATGATGCATGCAAGATTCGGTGTAAGTCGAGATGTAGCAGTTAGTGACCAACAGTACAGTGATATAGTTTGGGGGCAGCGCGACAGAATGGGTGAGGAATGGATCAAGCCCCGAGTATCTTTTGTCGCGACTCGAGTATTACCCGAATTCACTGGGGCGATAGATTTTATACAAGCTTTGCCTCCACCTTTGGTGATGGATGATTCTAAAACATGGCGAGAATCGGTGGTAATACACAGCGCCTCCTCAGCTTTGGAAAGTCGCGGACAGGATATGTCAACGCAACATTTAAAGGATCATCGATTACTTCCCGTTGAAGGTATTTATAGACATGCAGTAGACCATGTTATGACTCAACCTAGTGCATCCAAGTTGCCGTAGTGGATGCGCTGAGAAAAAATCTAATTATTTGGCTTGAAGCTACCCTGTTACCAAGGACATAAACAATGGAACTAGTTATCAACAAAATATATGCACGTTTTTCGAGCCTAAAAAAGGCCTTTAGTTTGGCTGTTATGTTTTTTTTGGTAACGTTTTTTAGTTCTGCAGTATTGTCAAATACACAGGTTATTCATGCTGGGATGTTGTTGATGGTTCCTGGCCAAAATCCTCTAGAAAACTATACGGTGGTGGTTAAAAATGGCAATATTACCGCTGTCCGACCTGGTTTTGTAGCGTTGGATGATCTAGACAAAAACGCGCAACTAATTGATTTGTCATCAAGCTTTGTAATGCCTGGTTTAATGGATATGCACGTTCATTTACAGGGCGAGTTAGGCCCTGATGATGATCGCCAACGCTTGCGCATGTCATCTTCTGATGTATTGATGGAGAGTGTTCATCATGCAAAATTAACCTTAATGGCGGGATTCACCACTGTGCGAGATGTAGGATCTCAATCAGAGCAGATGTACGCCCTCAGAGACGCCGTCAGTAAAGGCTGGGTAATGGCGCCTAGAATCATTGCGGCAGGCGGCGTGTCCGTTACAGGCGGTCATGGTGATGTTGATGGTATGAGTCCTGATTTGATGGAAATGTACACTGCGAAAACAGTTTGCGATGGGCCTTATGATTGTCGTAGAGCAACCCGCAGAGCAATTAAGTTTGGTGCCGATATGATTAAAATCACATCGACAGGCGGTGTACTTTCAGACACCACTACAGGCACCTCGCAGCAAATGACTAGCAATGAGCTCAAAGAGGTCATAGATACTGCCCATAGCCTTGGTCGCAAAGTTGCTAGCCATGCCCATGGTGCTGATGGCATCAATGCAGCACTGAGAGCTGGTGTGGACAGCATTGAACATGGAAGTTATGCCAATAATGAAAGCATTCGCTTATTTAAGAAAACCGGCGCCTATTTAGTTCCAACACTATTGGCGGGTAATACAGTAATGAAAATGGCAGAAAACAGTGACTTTATGTCTGAGGCAATAAAAGCCAAAGCAATAAATGTTTCCTCAGCAATGTCAGGTAATTTTACTAAAGCCTACAACGCTGGCGTTAATATTGCCTTTGGAACAGACAGTGGTGTATCGGCCCATGGTAAAAATGCGCAGGAAGCGGTGCTCATGCACTTAGCTGGAATGAGCAATGCAGATATTTTACAATCAGCAACGGTGAATGCGGCCGCCTTAATTGATTTCAGCGACACCTTGGGTAGTCTTGAGGCTGGCAAACATGCTGACATTATTGCCACAAAAAAAAGCCCGCTTGAGGATATTTCAGCCTTATTAAATGTTTCCTTCGTGATGAAGTCCGGTATTGTGGTAAAAAACGTACGGTAAGACTTTAGCTTTAGCGGTCAAAGGTACGCACGGGGTAGGCGTTTTATTGTGTTTGAGAAGAGTTTTTGAGTCGACTGATTATATTATTTGATAAAACAAACAGCTTGTTTACTTGCTTTAATAGCGATCAAAAATATACTAGAAACACCAATGATTTTTCGTTAAAAATTAATAGGCTTCTATTATAAATATTGATATTAAAGCGTCTTCTTTGTAACATTTGCTAATAAAAGCATTTTTCATGAAAATACCAACATCTTTAGTGCTTCCCTCTATTTTTCTAA
>DNBN01000254.1:0-7872 GCA_003491845.1 Porticoccaceae bacterium
CGACAAGGTGCTTGGTCAAGAAAATAAAATTACCTGTCAGGCGGGTGATTTTATCTTTTTATCTGATAGTCCTGCGGTGAATATGCGCAACATTCCCAAGAATAAGGCCTATTACGCGCTTCTTATTGATTTTGATTATGAGGATATCAAGGGACTTGAGAGTAGCATCAGCAGTAAAAAAAATTATCTTGTCGGAAAAACTACAATGCTATTAGAACAATGTTTGCAGCAGTTTGTGGAAAGTGCACTCTGGGCGCCGACTGCCATAATCTCTTTGCGCAAAAGAGAGATTATTGAGCTTTTGATACATTTGGGACATCAGGATATTTCTTCTCTGCTGGGTACTCCAATGCTAAAGAATCGTCTCCATGAGTTATTTCTACTTAAAGGTTTTACTGGATTAACAACAACTATTATATGTGATCAGCTCGCACTGAGCGAGTCGACGTTGCGGCGAAAGCTCAAGCGGGAAGGAACTAGTATTCAGCAGATAAAAGACCTTGCTAGACTCGGGCTGGGCGTGCATTTATTACAAACCACAGAGCAACCCATAGGGTTAATTTCTGATGCCTGTGGTTATCAGTCTCAGTCACGGTTCACAGAGCGCTTTAAACACCGTTTTGGATTGACACCCACAGAGCTTCGTTTAACTAAAATGGCGGATTAAAGCGAATAAATGGTCGTTTTGGTAGTAACGTTAATTAGTATTGTCGGTAGAATCACCCACTACCTAATTATTGTAGACGAGTAATATTATGATCAAGAGTGTAAAACTGTATTTTATGTTGTCCTTAACGCTTATGTCACCTGTGTGGGCTGATTCCTTCATGGTTAATAGTACCGATATGACGGAAGGCGAGTTTATGTCTAAAGCGCAAGAATTCGGCGGTTTTGGATGTTCCGGTGAAGATCTTTCACCTCATCTAAAGTGGTCTAATCCACCTAAGGGTACAAAAAGTTTTGCAATTACCGCCTATGACCCTGATGCGCCTACGGGCAGTGGTTGGTGGCATTGGCAAGTAGTTAATATTCCGATCACTGTTGATGAAGTAGTCACAGGTGCTGGTAGTGCTGATAAAAATGGCTTACCTACAGGGAGTATGCAAATTAGAAATGACTATGGCGTAAAAGGGTTTGGCGGTGCATGTCCTCCAATAGGTCATGGTGTACACCACTACCAATTCACAGTACACGCACTTTCAGTGGACTCACTTGATCTACCTGCAGATGCCTCTGGCGCATTGGCTGGTTATATGATTAATGGTAATACGATAGCGTCTAGTACCATCGAATCTCTATACAAGCGAGATTGAATTGTAACTTAGCGGAAGGGTTTCCAAAGGCTCTGCGGCAATAGGAGCCTATTCTTCTAAGTAAAAAAGCTGGCACTGGACTGTTGGTTCAGTCCTTGCCCATCAACTTTGCAGCTTTCATAAGTGCTATTTGACCTTTGACCTTGTTGCAATAGCCAGAGCCGCACGGACGCCGCACTGGCTGTTTGCTATCTATCTGTTTATCCTAGCTTACGTATTATGTTATTAACGATTTTAATATCTGCGTATATATGTCCTTTATATTTTAATCAACAGTTTAATGACCGTTTTAAGCAGGGTCTTAACTATCATCGCCACGGACTTCAAAGTCGCTGGCGTCATGGCGTTCTGCCAATTGCTTTTCATCCGCGCCCCATACTCGATTCACACGTTGTCCGCGCTTCATCGCAGGACGCTTTTGGAGTTCCTGAGCCCACCGAATGACATTGGTATAGGCGGCCACATCTAAAAACTCTCCAGACTCATACAAAACGCCTGACACTAATGCGCCATACCAAGCAACATTGGCCATATCGGCTATAGTATATTGGTCACCACAGAGATATTGATTATCTGCTAGCCGCTGATCTAGTACGTCCAGCTGTCGTTTAACTTCCATTGTGTACCGATTGATTGGGTATTCATATTTCTCTGGTGCATAGGCATAGAAGTGCCCAAAACCACCGCCTAGGAAAGGAACACTTCCGATATTCCAAAACAACCAAGATAAACATTCAGCGCGAAGTGGCGAGCCTACCGACGGCACGTAATGATTAAATTTTTCAGCAATATAAAGCATGATCGCACCAGATTCAAAGACCCTTATCGGGTTGTCACCACTATGGTCGACCAATGCAGGAATTTTTGAGTTAGGATTGATGCCTACAAATCCGCTACTAAACTGAGTGCCATCAGAAATATTAATCAGCCAAGCATCATATTCTGCGTCGCTAATACCTAATTCAAGGAGTTCTTCAAGAAGAATGGTTACCTTAACGCCATTAGGCGTGCCCAGTGAATAAAGCTGCAATGGATGCTTACCAATAGGTAGCTCTTTTTCATGAGTAGCACCAGCAATTGGACGATTTATCTTAGCAAACCGGCCACCACTTTCGGTGTTCCATACCCAAACTTTTGGGGGAGTGTATATGTCACTCATGGTTTTTTATCTCCTTAGTTTTAATAGGCTTGATTTATACGTTTTTACTCATTTGCAATAGTATTTTTTACGAGATTGATTGTTTCGGTGCTTCTAATTGCAACCCAATGAATTCAGCACGGTTACCCAATATAAATCGGTTAATAAACAATGCCAGACCAATACAGGAAAAAAAGGTAACAAACATCATATGAATGTAGTGCAAAGGCGCCCAGATCCAGATGAAAGATGCATACATCACTACACCAGAAATTACCGCGATAATCGCTGCACGATAATCAACATTACTAAACAACAAACCGACGGTAAAGCAAGCGAGTATAGGCATGCTAATGAGTCCCCAAAGTTCTTGTAGTAGATTAATAATGCTTTCAGATTGAGCGTAAATGGGCACCATCGCTACAGCGATAACTACAAATATAATTGTAGCGATGCCACTTAATACGCGTAAATTTGGCTTGTCATTGATATAAGCTTCATGAAGATCACAAACATACATGGCCGCTGAAGAATTCACCAAACTATTAAACGTGCTGAGTACCGCCGCAGCAATTGCGGCAGCAAATACGCCTAACAACCAATTGGGTAGCAAATCACCAACAATACGACCATAGGCCTGATCACCAATATCACCGTAAAGTTTAAATGCGACAATCCCGGGTATGACAACCATGGAGGGAATAAATACTACTCGAATAAAGGCTGCTGCATAAACGCCTTTTTGGGCTTCGCCTACTGTTGGAGCTGCCATGGCGCGCTGTGTAATAGTTTGATTGGTACTCCAATAAAAAATCTGAATAAACAGCATGCCGGTTAATAGAGTATGCCATGGTATGGGTGATGCGCTGTCACCAATTAGGGTTAAACGCTCGGCCGGAATACCACTAAAATCAAAATCGATTGCTATCAGCGAAAGAGCAACTACTAACAAGCCCATCACCAAGACTAATGCTCCACCATAGGTATCAGATACAGCAACGGCGCGCAGCCCGCCCAATACAGCATAAGCGGCACCAAATACAGCAAAGGCAATAGCGATAGTAAGTAGGTCGACATCTATGCCCGTCATAGAAATCATAAACAGTGCGCCGGTATAAATAACAGCGGGCTGGAAGACAAAGACGTTTATAAATAAAAACATTGCAGATACTAAGCCACGTACATGTTTACTGTTATAACGCCTCTCCAGAAGTTCTGTAGTGGTAGTACAGTTATTTTGGTAATACACCGGCAGAAAAACTTTTGCCAATATCATTAGCCCGACAAATCCTGAAAGCTCCCAAAGAGCGACTAGTAGCATTTGATTGCCATTCATGCCAACAAGCTGATCAGTACTGAGATTAGTCAGTGTGATTGAACCGGCTACAAACACCCAAGTAAGTCCGCCACCAGCTAAAAAATACTCTTTATTAGAATTTATTGAGCGATTAGTCTTTCCTCTACATTTTATGTAGGTAAGGACGGCAATGGCACCCAGTACAAGACAAAATACTGTAAGTTGTATGGTTTGTTCGCTCAAGAAATACTCCTATTTATTGTTATTATCATTAGCTAATTCACGCTTCTGTGGTCCAGATGGTGACCCCTAGAGGTGGAATGATGCTAGAGCCCAAGATTACCTTGGTATCTGGATTCAGTGGTAACTGTTGTTCTTTATTTGCGTAATTAAATGCAAACGTAAGGTTACCACGACGGGACACACGGATATCTTCACCAAATCGATAGGTGTTTATACCATGGTGTAGGCACTGTTGGTGGAAAAAATCCAGTAAAAAAGACCTATCGGTCAAAGTAGCTATATAGATGTAACGCTCGTGACGAACGATTGCCGGCTCATTGTTATGATATCTGGCTATAACGTCGGTATCACCGGGGTCTATTTGTTCTCGCCAAGAACCGCTAAGATATTGAGCATTATTCCAAAATAGGTCTTCGGTGCAATCTTTGCGCAGAGTTTCTACAGACAGGACGCGGATTGGAATCAATGTTTGTAGTAATCCTGGCGGCAAATTTGTAGGAACGCTAAATTCCGCAGTTTTAGCACCAGTTCTTGGACCAAAGATAAAATGCGCCTGACTGGATTGGCATTTTTTAATAAAAGCGTCGTTGATTATCGCCTGACTGGGCAAGATCACCAGAATATAGGGTGAGAAGTCGGCTTCCATAGAAATAAAATCTACGTCTACTCCAAGCTCTCGCAAGGCGCTGTAATATGAAAATTGCACATCGTTAAAATCATAAGCTTCACCTTGCCGCTCTATAGAACTAACCCAAAGTCCCTCAGCACCGGTAACAATAGCAACTGAAGCTGGCTTGGAGACCTCGCTGTTTAATTCTAGTGTTGTAATATCCAAGATTGCCTGCTGGGCTTCTGACCATGCCTCGGTTTTTGAGTTGTCCGGTCGCAGCAGACCGGCATGCATTTGCTCTTGGGCAAAGGGTGCCTGGCGCCAACGAAAATAGCATACACAGTCCGCTCCGTGAGCAAAGGCTTCAAGGGTCCAGAACCTAATCATTCCAGCTGCCGGGCGTGGATTATTATTGGCCCAATTAACCGGCCCAGGCTGTTGCTCCATTATCCAAAATCCACGGTTGAGTAAGCCGCGGGTTTGATCATGGTAGTAAGTGGCAAAGTCGGGATGTCCAGTGCGCATGTAACGGCGTAGCTTTTCTGCTGGCGCGCCGGTAAGCATAAGGTCTGTTCGCCCCAATGGATAATTGTCGTAGCTGGCGAAATCCAACGGTGCTGCTAAGGCAAAATTATCTACATCAGTTTCATTCATCGGTATAAAGTTATGTGTGATGAATTGATCGGTTGTGTGTTGACGAATCTCATTAACCATTACATTGTGGTATCGGATCACTTGATGGGATGAAAAACGCTGATAAGCCAAACGATGAGCTGGGTTAGTCTCAGTCACCGCAAGAATAGGCAGCTCTATATCGCTAAATTGCCTGTATTCCATGGACCAGAATACGTTGCCCCAGTCGCTATTGAGTTGCTCTATGTTCGAATAGGTGTCCTCACACCAGTGTTGAAATGCGCTACGAGCGTTTTGTGAACCGCTTAGAGTAGTTTCATGACAACATAGCTCGTTATCAGTCTGCCAGCCTAGGATGCCGTCATGGTTGCCGTAGCGCAGAGCCATCTCACGAGTAATTCGAAGAGAGTGCTCTGTATATTTTGCACTGGAAAAATCATAATGTCGCCGAGAACCAAATCCTCGCGTGATGCCAGTACTGGGATCAACGGGCAGTATCTCTGGATATTGATCTATTAGCCATTTTGGCGGTGTTGCTGTTGGTGTGCAGATAACCACACTAAGCCCTGCATTATTTAAAGTAGCAATAGCCTGATCCAACCAATCAAAGTTTAGTACTCCTGGCTCCGGTTCAAGCCTTGACCAAGCGAATTCACCAATACGCACGTAGGTAATACCCAATTCAGACATCATAGCTGCATCTTGCTCCCACTGTGATGGGGGCCAATGTTCTGGGTAGTAACAAACACCAAACATAGTACTTAGCCTTTTTTATTTGAGCATAATTTCGCGGGTATCTGGGACTTTATGAATAGCCACGGTAATTCTTATGGTCGATAGAAACGTATCCCACTGCCCCAAAGGTGTTTAAATCCAGGCCAGGGATCAGTATATTTTCCATCGCTGCCTAAATATTGTTGGATATTCTCTCTGACAGGAAGATACTCACACCGACTCAATTGATTTTTAACGTGACAGTCTAAAAAAGCAAGGCTAATGTGTTTGTTGACACGATTTATAGTTTCTATATTCCAACTTGGTTCTGCGTAATGACCCAGCTCAAAATCGCTATCAAAGGACGCTGTCGGTGCTGGATGACCCGCAATATTATGACGTCCATTCTCATAGACCAACATATATTTATGCTCTGACCCAATTTGTTTATAGAGTTTCTTAACACCATTTTCAAATCCTGAGGTATTGTCTTGATCTCCGGCAAGGAACAGTGATGGTACGCTAATGTTGTTCATGGCCTGTTTGTTATGAGCATTATATTCACCTCCCCAAGGAGCAAACATTTGAATAGCCTTCCATCGAGGATCTAATTGTTCTTTTCCTGCAAAACAGGAATTTAAACGAAAAGGTAATAGGCTAGCAATAATAGGTGGAATACCGATTTTCTTCATTTGTTCGGCATTAAAATCATAGCACCCACCGACCGTATTAAGGGCTGCAAAGCCACCCATTGAATGACCAATAATAGCCGCATTATTAGTGTCAATCTGCGTACTTAAACCAATCACCGGCAGGACTTTTTTAGCTGTAGCAAAATAATCTAAAACAAACTGTTGATCTCGTGCACGATTGTAAAGAGTACTAATAAATCCAGACGCGCCGGTTGCATCATCAAACACCTCGTCGTTGGTAGAGTCAGTATGATCAATACCAATGACTATATAACCATGGCTTGCAAGGTGCTCACCCAAATAAAACATTTGTGTGCGATAACCGGTAAATCCATGAGATAAAATAATCAATGGAAAGGGCTTTGCAGTAAATATAGGGGTATCTCGAAATGCAGTTCCTTGTATTTCAAACGGTTTTTGTAAACGTGTCACATCTTTATAGGTGGTAGGCTGTTTTAGTGTTTCATTGACAGTAGATAAATCAGTGGGATACCAGATTTCAAGAACTAATGGTCGCTCGGTTGATGTTATGAAGTTGTTGCTGTTGAGTCTTTTAGCGTCCGTTATTGTCGCGCTAGTAACACCCACGAAGTAAGTGCCTTTAAACGCTAGCTCTGGTGTCACTGCTGGCTGGTGAGTGTAAAGCTGGTCAACTGACCAGGAGTGACCACTAAAAAGAAGCACGCAGCTTAATACGGCTAAATACGGATTAATTTTACCCACCTATAGTTCCCTCTTTAACCTTTTATGCCACTACTGAGCGCTGCTAGTGCTCTCACGCTTTTATGGACAGTTTGTCAGCAGGCTTATATTAGTAATTTGTTTTATATTTTGACACTATGGTAAAGCAAATTAAATGGATTAAACAGACTGACGAAAGACATCTATTATATATGACTCACTTGAGGTTGTTTTAGAGACTGATAATGATAATAGTGAAGGTTCTATGGCAACCATTATTAATGGCGTTCTTAACCCTCGGTGTTATTGATTGCTGAAATAGGGAAAATATCACTTGGCTACTGTTTTTTTTACGTGGTTTGGGTACACTAATTTAACGTTTTGCCAGTCGGATAGTGTTCAGTGACCAAACAACGATTACGTTTTTTTGAAAAGGCTGCAAGTCAGCAACATATTCCAGATGATCATAAGTATCTTTATAAAACCCCTGAGCCTGATCATCGATTAGCGATTATCGGCACAGGAACCATTGGTCAGGAGCATATGTATGT
>DNBN01000254.1:8118-8560 GCA_003491845.1 Porticoccaceae bacterium
ATTGGTCAGGAGCATATGTATGTCTGCACTCTGCTCGGTAGAGGACGAGTGTACGGGATTTACGATCAGCAACTCCAAAGTATGGATGTAGCGAAGCAAAACTTTCAGAGTTACAGCGATCAACCTCTTGTCTTGTATCCTGATATAGAAACACTCTGTAATGATGTGAATGTGGACGCAATAATGATTTGTACACCTAATTTCACCCACTTCAGTATTTTGAAGCAGGTGATGTCTTCAGGTAAGCCTATTTTTATAGAAAAGCCTATGGCAACAAATTTAGAAAACTCTGCGTCACTTGTGGAGTTGGCGAGCAATTATTCCTCATTTGTGCAAATAGGTTTACAGTATCGGTACAAAGCGCAATATATTGAAGCCTTTCATGAACTGCACTCAAGACAATCCATTGGTGATATTAAAACCATTAGTATGAGCGAGTATC
>DNBN01000294.1:0-347 GCA_003491845.1 Porticoccaceae bacterium
CTTTCACTAGATAACATATTAATTGCCATGTTCGGCCACACCGGTCATATCAACATAATATCACTCTATGGTTACTCATAATCTTTGATAGATGGACAAGAACAGGCCAAGTTACGATCACCATAAACATGATCTAAACGCCCCACTGGCGGCCAATATTTATTCTCTTTCAACGAGGCCAGAGGGAACGCTGCGCAACTTCGGGGGTACTGATGTTGCCATTGATCTGAAGACACCATTGCAGCGGTATGAGGTGCTCCGACTAGTGGATTATCATCCACCGCCCAATGCCCTGATGAGACATTATTAATTTCTGATTTGATGGCAATCATAGCATCGCAAAAGCG
>DNBN01000294.1:597-5900 GCA_003491845.1 Porticoccaceae bacterium
TTCACTTTCAGTGGGTTCAATCATCAGTGTGCCGGCAACTGGGAAGGACATAGTTGGGGCATGAAAACCATAATCAATCAATCGCTTGGCAATATCATCTACACTGATACCTATATCATCTTTAATGCTACGTACATCTAAAATACATTCATGGGCGATTCGCCCCTGACTACCGGTATAAAGAATTTCATAATGCTCTTGTAAACGATTAGCCATATAATTTGCATTCAATATCGCCACCTCTGTTGCTTTCTTCAGTCCCTTACTGCCCATCATGCGGATATACATCCAAGTAATAGGCAAGATGCTTGCGCTTCCGTAGGGCGTTGAAGATACCTGGGCACCACGACGGCTGCCGTGCTCGGACTCTTTTGGCAAAAACGGCTCTAGGTGTTTGCCTACTCCAATGGGTCCAACGCCAGGACCGCCGCCACCGTGAGGAATACAAAAAGTTTTATGCAAATTGAGGTGCGACACATCCCCACCAAAACTACCAGGCTGGCAGACACCTACCATAGCGTTGAGGTTGGCCCCATCGATATAAACCTGACCGCCATGTTGATGCACAATCTCACAAATTTCACCAATCCGCTCCTCAAAAACTCCGTGTGTAGAGGGATAGGTGACCATAATTGCCGCGAGGTTATCACCGTGTAGCGTAGCTTTGGTCAGAAGATCATCAACATCAACGTTACCTTCCTCATCGCACTTGACAACTACAACACTCATGCCACACATCTGTGCTGACGCAGGATTCGTACCATGTGCTGAGCTTGGGATCAAACATACATTGCGGTGGCTTTGTCCTCGACTGGCATGATAGCCTCGAATGGCTAATAGCCCGGCATACTCTCCCTGAGATCCCGCATTAGGCTGCAATGACATAGCATCATACCCTGTAGCAGCACACAGCATTTCTTCCAATTGGCCAATCATCTGTTGATAACCCTGAGTTTGGCTGTCTGGCGCAAAAGGATGAATATTTGAAAATTCAGGCCAACTTATAGGAAGCATCTCTGCTGTAGCATTTAACTTCATGGTACAGGATCCAAGAGGTATCATTGCGCGATCAAGGGCTATATCTTTGTCCGATAGTTTGCGCAGATAACGCAACATTTCTGTCTCTGAACGATAACGAGAAAAAGTAGGATGGGTTAAAAACTCAGTGGTCCTCACTAAATCGCCGGGTAGATGGTCATTCACAGTATCTGCTATTTCTCTAACATCTAACTGATGCTCGCCAAGTATAATATCCCACAATAGGAGAACATCTTCGGCTGTAGACTTTTCATCAAGAGAGATGCCAATGGTATGCTCATCAATCAATCGTAAATTGCACTGCTGCTTCTGAGCACGCTCAATGATAGCCGCGGTGCTTTCCCCTGTAGTCAAGGTAAGCGTGTCGAACCAATACTTATTTGCAATTTCAACATCATGTAGCTTAAGCCCTTGAGCCAAAGTAGAAGTCAATGTGTGAACTCTCTGGGCAATCCGCTGCAGTCCTTTAGGGCCATGGTAAACCGCATACATGCCGGCAATAACAGCCAAAAGGACCTGGGCTGTGCAAATATTTGAAGTGGCCTTCTCACGCCGAATATGCTGTTCACGGGTTTGCAGAGCAAGTCGGTATGCCGGATCTCCATTAGCATCCAGCGAGACTCCCACAAGGCGCCCGGGAAGATTGCGCTTAAAAGACTCTCGAGTTGCCATATATCCAGCATGAGGACCACCAAAACCCAAGGGAACCCCAAATCGTTGACTAGATCCTATGGCAACATCTGCACCTTGGGATCCTGGTGATTCAAGCATCACCAAACTAAGAATATCAGCTGCCATAACTACTAGGCCACGCTGTGCCTGAACTTTCTTAATTATTTCTCGATAATCGGACACATCACCACTGGCACCTGGGTACTGAATCAACATGCCAAAGGCATCTCCAGAAAAGTCTGATGGACTGCCAATATCAACTTGAATACCTATAGGCTCTGCCCGAGTTTTTATCACTTGGATTGTTTGCGGTAGACAATCTTGGTCGACATAAAACCGAAGTGACTTTGATTTTGCCATTCGTTGACACAGAGACATAGCCTCTGCCGCAGCAGTGCCCTCATCAAGCATTGACGCATTGGCAATGTCCATACCGGTGAGATCTGAAACCATGGTCTGAAAATTAATCAATGCTTCCAAACGCCCTTGTGAGATTTCTGGCTGGTAAGGCGTATAGGCGGTATACCACGCCGGGTTCTCTAAAATATTACGCTGAATCACATTAGGAGTGATCGTATTGTAGTAGCCTTGACCTATAAAACTCTTGAACACTTTATTTTTTTTCGCGATCAGCTTAAGCTCTTCTAATGCCTGCTCTTCAGAGCAACTGTCATCTATTTCCAAAGGCTCTGTCATAGCGATAGCCTGAGGAACAACCTGCCCAGTAAGTTGGTGTAGGTTAGTACACCCCAATACATTGAGCATAGCTGACTGATCGGCTGCACTAGGACCTATATGGCGGGCAATAAATTCACCTGAATTCTCTAAATCAGCTAGGCTTCGTCGCTTTTTCAACATCTGTTTATCTCCAGTAATAGGGGTTCGTTATTCACCGTCTTGAGTATATTGTTGGTATTGACCTGCATCCATAAAATCACGGAGATCAACTGCTATGGTTGGCGTCAGTCTAAATATCCAGCCGTCAGTCTCTGGTGCACTATTGAGTAATTCAGGTTCATCAATTAAAGACTCATTGACTGATACGACAACTCCACCTAGAGGTACTGAAATCTCTCCAGCTGCTTTTACAGACTCAATCACTGCGGCCTCATCACCAATACTCAAAGTGCTACCAACGTCGGGAAGCTCAACAAACACCACATCGCCAAGCTGCTGTTGAGCAAACTCAGTGACGCCGATGGTAATGACATCATCTTTAATACTTAACCATTCATGATCTTTGGTATAAACAACTTGACCCATCTTGGACTCCAAATAATTATTAATACTGGATTACTTTCAATTATCCGCGGTAATAACGTTGCGGCACTAAAGGCATTTTGGCGACTATTATCGAGCGCGGCTTATTTCTGACTAAGGCGGTTAAAGCTGTACCCTCTTTTGAATACTCAATAGGCACATACCCCATAGCAAGTGGCGCTTGCAGCGTTGGACCAAAGCCACCACTAGTAATAATGCCAATTACCGTACCTTGGTCATCAATGATCTCTGATCCCTCTCTAACGGGGGCTTTACCACTAACTAAGAATCCGACGCGCTTTTTTGAAACCCCGGCAGACAACTGAGCTAGAATTGTGTCTTCGCCCAAAAATCCACCTTGCTTGGCACCATTATTTCGTCGTGATTTACTAATACTCCAACTTAGACCAGCTTCAACTGGTGTGGTATTTAGATCCATGTCATGGCCATATAGACACAACCCTGCCTCTAGCCTCAAAGAGTCCCGAGCGCCCAGACCAATCCACTGACAAGCATCATAAGCCAATAATATGTCTGCTAAACGATCAGCATGATGATTTGCTACTGAAATTTCAAAACCATCTTCACCGGTATAACCAGAACGGGTGATATAGCAATCAATTCCATTGATAGAAGCTGAGCAGCCGTGCATAAAAATTAATCTTGCTGCATCTGAACTTAGCTCAGCCATGATGTCTTTAGCGCGAGGCCCTTGCAGGGCAACTAAGGAGTGTAGATCCAATTCAGAAAGACGTATGTCGGCAGAGTCCGCTAAATGAACCTGTAAGCGCTGAAAATCCTGGGCCTTACAAGCCGCATTAACGATCAGGAAAAAGGTATCTTCTGCCCATCGGGTAACAATGAGATCATCACTAATGCCGCCAGACACATCGGTAAACGTAGCATATGTTTGTTGGTTTATCGCCAAAGCCTCAAGATCAACTGGCATAAGCCCCTCTAGGGCTAACGCTGCGCCAACGCCTTGAACAATGAACTGACCCATGTGAGAAACATCAAATAAGCCGGCCTGCTCTCTTGTATGCAAATGTTCTTGCATAATGCCACTAGAGTACTGCACAGGCATTAAATAACCCGCAAAAGAAACCATTTTGCCACCTGCCTGTAGATGACGACTATAAAGCTGAGTTGTTTTAATATCATGGATCTCGGACATAGTAATAGCCTGAGTTGTCGTTTAGTTAAAATCTGCTAGTGCGTAATGATAAAGCTCAATTATGAATATGTTAAATTAATAGCTACAATAGTTGCATTAATTTTATAAATACTTAAAACTGTCAATTTAGAGTTATTGCCATGAAAAATTTGCCGATGGATTTACTACGGGCTTTCGTATCTGTAGCCCAGTTAGGTAGCTTTACTAAGGCGGGAGAACTCCTAGGTAGATCACAACCTGCGATTACTTTAAAAATAAAACGGCTTGAAGAGCTGATTGATGAGAACCTATTTAGGCGGTTAGGTAAAAATATGGAGCTATCAGAGTCAGGAACCGCGCTCTATGATTATGCAAACCAAATACTAGCATTAAACGATCTTGCAATAAGTCAATTCTCTAAGAGTGCAGTAGCAGGCAAAATTAGACTCGGCATTCCCAGCGAATTTGCCACAGTTTTGTTGCCTAGGATCGTAAGTAGGTTTGCCAAGGCATACCCAAATGTAACGCTAGAGGTCAATTGCGAACTAAGTAAGCACCTATTGACTAAAGTCGGGAAAGCTCAGCATGATCTAATTTTAGCCTTGGAGGATGGCGTCTCTGACAAAAATTCTGATTTGATAAAAACGGATGATTTAGTTTGGGTCGCAGGCAGTGGCCAGCACTCTTTAAAGGTCCAAGTTATGCCATTAATTGTAGCTTCAGAAGGCTGCATTTATCGTCAAACAGCCATTCAGCATTTGGATCAGAATTCACTGCCTTGGCAAATTGTTTACACCAACCCAGATCTAACTGGAATCCAACACGCTATTCAAGAAGGTCTAGGAGTCACTGTTCTAGCCAAAAGCACAGTACCATCAAACTTAACCATTATTCATCCGTCATCTGGATTTCCAAATTTAGGCAAGGTGAATATTATTTTACGCTGCGAACCTTTTCGCAAGGAGGATCAGGCAGTAAAGCTTTTAATCGAATTCCTCAAAACCAGTTTAACCTAAATAAAATTTACTGACGGACCTGTCGCAGTCGAGGTGGATTAGGCTTAGATGTACTTCTAAAAGGATTAATATCAAGCCCACCCCTACGCATGTAACGCGCATAAACACAAAGTTGAGATGGGTCACAAACAGATAGAATATCTGAAAAAATTTGCTCAACACAC
>DNBN01000246.1:0-1639 GCA_003491845.1 Porticoccaceae bacterium
TGAATTTTAACTTTTATAATCCGACTCGCATTATTTTTGTCGGCGATACAATAGCTAAAATCAATGACTATGTGCCTACAGAAGCAAAAGTATTAATGTTGTTTGGTGGTGAAAGTGCACGTAAGAATGGTACTTTAGCTGAGGTGCGTGAAGCATTAGGTGCAAGAGAAATTCATGAATTTGGCGGAATTGAGCCGAATCCGAGTTATGAAACCCTCATGAAAGCTGTAGAGCTGATTCGAGAACAAAAGATAGATTTCTTGATGGCTGTCGGTGGCGGATCGGTAATTGATGGTACTAAATTTATTGCAGCAGCAGTCAATTATACAGGGGATACATGGGAGATTTTAGAAACCCATGGTACTAAAATTACTCAAGCTTTGCCTTTTGCGAGTGTACTCACCCTTCCGGCAACTGGTTCAGAAATGAATAGCGGTGGGGTAGTAACCAGAAAATCGACCCAAGCCAAATTGTCATTTAACAGCCCCTATGTTTTTCCGCAATTTTCCGTACTGGATCCGAATAAAACTTTTAGCTTGCCGACGCGCCAATTAGCAAATGGCGTGGTCGATGCATTTGTTCATGTCATGGAACAGTACTTAACTTACCCTGTCAATGCACAAGTACAAGATCGTTTTGCCGAAGGTCTATTGCAAACTCTGATTGAGATTGGACCGAAAATCTTGGAAGATTCAGCAGATTATGACACGCGTGCGAATTTGATGTGGGCTGCTAGCATGGCACTGAATGGGCTAATTGGAGCTGGTGTACCACAAGATTGGTCAACTCATTTGATTGGGCATGAGCTCACGGCTTTACATGGTATTGATCATGCTCGTACCTTGGCCATTGTGTTGCCGGCCAATCTACAAGTGCGTCGTCAAGAGAAGCGAGAAAAATTACTACAGTATGCAGCTCGAGTCTGGCAGATTGTCGAAGGTGATGAAGAACAACGTATTGATACTGCTATTGCTCGTACTCGAGCCTTCTTTGAGCAACTTGGATTGCCGACTCGTCTTAGCGATTATGGACTGGGGGAGACAGATATTGAGATCATCATTACGCAACTTAAATCACACAATCTTACACAGCTAGGCGAACATAAAACTGTTTCATTAGAGATCAGTCGCCAAATTCTCGAGACGAGTATCTAAATAAGCGTATCTGTCATGGTCACGTTACACGACAAGTGATCATGCAACAATGCTCCTCAATCCTGAAAAATATCGGAGAAATAACATGAAAATTTTAATCGTTTTAACCTCACATGATCAACTTGGCAATACTGGTAAGAAAACAGGTTTCTGGCTAGAAGAACTTGCTGCACCGTATTACACCTTTATTGACTCTGGTGCTGAAGTTACGCTGGCGTCGCCTCAAGGTGGGCAGCCACCACTAGATCCGAAAAGTAATTTGGCCGATGCGCAAACTGAAACCACTCATCGTTTTGAAGCTGATCCAACTGCAATGCAAGCATTGGCACAGACGCATAAACTTAGCGAAATTTCTGTAGCTGATTATGATGCAGTGTTTTATCCAGGCGGGCATGGCCCATTGTGGGATTTAGCAGAAGATCCGATTTCAATTTCTGTGATTGAACAGGCGATTCAGTCTGGCAAACCTGTTGCAGCAGTGTGTT
>DNBN01000246.1:1861-3184 GCA_003491845.1 Porticoccaceae bacterium
CAAACCTGTTGCAGCAGTGTGTCATGCCCCGGGTGTTTTTCGACATGTGAAAGCGAGTAATGGAGCGCCTTTAGTTAGCGGTAAATTAGTGACTGGTTTCACCAATACTGAGGAGGCCGCTGTAGGTTTGACTGAAATTGTACCATTTTTAGTCGAAGACATGCTTAAAGAAAACGGTGGTCATTATTCTAAAGTGGATGATTGGCAAGTATATGTTCAAGTAGATGGCTTGCTGGTTACTGGACAAAATCCAGCATCTTCTGCTGCAACCGCTACAGCATTACTTCAATTGTTGAAATAAAGAGTAGCTAGTCTCTGTTGTGGTGCTTAGCAGTGAATAAACTTCTGACTCTGAGCAACTGGCGCAATAAGCAAAATAACCCTCACTTAATGGTGAAGGGCCTGAGTGAATAGCTTTCCTTCCTTTATTTTTCTATATACAGGAAGGAAGGTTATTTTTTTTAATTTAGATCAATTAAGCCATGATGACTTGGATTCAATGAAATGAAAGACAGCAAACTTTTTCAAAACTTAAGCTTAGGCCCTTATGTTTTGCAAAACCGTATTGTATTGCCACCATTAACGCGGTCGCGTAGTACTCAGCCAGGGAATATTCCAAATGAACTGATGGCAACCTATTATCAACAGCGTGCCGGGGCAGGATTTATGGTGACCGAAGGTACGCAAATCGAGCCACGTGGTCAAGGCTATGCTTGGACTCCCGGTATTTACAGCCCTGAACAGATTGCTGGATGGCGTAAAGTGACGGAAGCAGTGCATGCTAAAGGAGGCATTATTTTTGCACAACTTTGGCATGTTGGGCGTGTTTCACATACATCTTTGCAACCCGATCACGCATCACCGGTCGCGCCCTCGGCTATTAGGGCTGATAGTAATGTTAAAGTCTTTATTGAAACCGGGCCCAATGCAGGGGCCTTGGCTGATCCTTCAATGCCACGTGCTTTAAGCAATGCAGAAGTTAAAGAATTAGTGCAACTCTATGCTCAAGCAGCGCGTAATGCATTGGCTGCTGGTTTTGATGGGGTTGAAATTCATTGTGCAAATGGTTATTTGGTAAATCAATTTATCTCTGCACATAGTAACCACCGTGAAGATGAATATGGTGGATCACTAAACAATCGTTTGCGTTTTTTACGTGAAGTAGTACAGGCAGTTGCTGAGGTGGTTGGTGCAGATCGTTTAGGAGTGCGTTTTGCCCCGCTATTTGAAAGTACAGAGGAAGATCGTGTTTATATGGGGTTGGTTGAAGATGATCCACATGTGACTTATATTGAAGCCATAAAAATACTTGAAGAAGTTGGG
>DNBN01000061.1 GCA_003491845.1 Porticoccaceae bacterium
GGCGTATTTAAATTTGAAGAACCTGTACCATCTAAATTCACAGTTATGGTAATTTGCGATTCTAATGTATTACGAGTGACAGTAGCTGTGCGCTCGGCCATGGGATACTCCAAAAGTTGTTGTCGCCAAGTATACCTGAAGTTTACACCAGATTTCTTGCTCAATACGCTTTACATAATGATATAAAGTATATCTGGATCAAGGACAGGATCCCTGAGTTGCGTTACCATAGTCCCTACGTCGTAATAAGATATTGTCTGAACCAATGGGAGAAACTTTGTGACAAAAACAGCTCGATGGATTACGGTCGCTGGCGCATCTTTGGTCGCCCTTGGCCTCATTGCGAGCATTACCTTAAAATCGATAATTAATCCCGATGATTATCTGCCTGAAATTGAAGCAATAGCCAAGAAGAATGGTCTGGACATCAGTATAGAAGGACCGATTGGCCTAAGCATTTTCCCTCAGTTAGGCGTCACTATTAACGAAGTACAATTCTCTCATCAAGATATTAAAAAAGGTTTTATCAAGAAACTGTGGTTTAATTTTAGCTGGCTATCATTATTAAACACTAGCATTGAAGTTACTAATTTACCTCTAGATGTCATACAGATTGAAGGAGCGCGCTTTCGCTTTGAAGATCCAACACTATTGCCTATTCAAGTGGACAATGTCTCCGCAAAATTAAGCAGCTTTTCTCTCAAGGGTGAAGTGATGACATTAAGTCTGTCTGCTGATGTTCTAAACGGTCTAAATATTTCTTTGCAAGGTGACCTTACAGCGCGGCTTATGAACAGCAAATTAAGTCAATTAAAACTGTACAATCTTCAAATTCAAGCAGATCAAGTGTCACTAAATGGTGCCTTCACTGCCGATCTTGTTACCCCGGAGATCACTGGCAATATTTGGGGTTCGTCAATTAATTTAAGGCGCCAGTTACAGGTTATACAGCAGCGGCTGCCAATATTCTCGATACCAGATATGGCCAGTAGTAAGGCGCTAACGGATGTGAGTATTGATAGCGAATTTAATGCCAACCCCTGGGGCTACTCCTACTACAATCACAAATTATCGGTTGATAATCAATTATTTGAAATAGCCGTTGAGGCGGATCAAACGTCAGGAAAGATGACTACCAACATCACAGCCGAATTGGTTAATCTCCGTCATTATCTCCCTAAACAAATGACCCAAGTTTCACCAACGCTATTTGCACCTCTGGCTCTGCCGTTTATATTTTGGCAAGGTCATAGTACGGTAACCCTTGCCATTAATGAAATTCTCCTACCAACATTTGATATTAGTAATTTATACAGCCAGTTTTCAGGCTCCAACAAGGTACTGCAACTGTCCTCATTAAATGCTGACCTGTTTAATGGCCAAATTAATGCCAGTGCAGTTTTTGATCTGCAGAAACAAAATCCTGTGTTCAGACTACAAGGCTCCCTATACGCCATAGATCTTAGCCAAATGTTTCCCGCCTCGACTGGTGTTGAGGGCCAATTCAGGGGAGACTTTAATCTTCAAGGAACAGGGCGTGGTCTCAATGAAATCCACCAATCACTCGTTGGTCAGGGACAGTTTTCGGTGCAAAAACCTTTCTATGGTGCAATCAATTTGGAACAAAGCGTTTGTCAGGCCAATGCACTATTTAGCGGCAATTCCTATGCATTAGCGAAAATGACGCCGGGCACCTATCTAGATTCTTTATTTGGCACACTACAGCTTAAAAATGGCGCGATAATCTTCAAATCTCTAAATACTGGCACTGGTAATATTAAACTGAGCGGCAATGGTCGTTTAAATATGTTACAACAAGATTACCAAATAGACATTAATGCTTCCGTTGATGGGCCCAACAGTAGTAGTGATGGCTGTGCCATTGACCAGCAATGGCAGAACAAACCTATTCCTTTTACCTGCACAGGAAACTATTCTAGAAGGACACCACAAAATCTAGACTGTCGGCCAAACATTAATAACACCAATACGACTACGCAGCGAAATATAAGGAAAAACAGTGTTAATAACTATTTGCATGAACTACAAAGCAGCATTACCCAGGTTGATAAGACTGACGTGCTAGCTGACAAAAATAACTAATGCAGCCTGCAAAATTTCAACAATCGGTTCTTCGCTGGTTCGATCAATATGGTCGAACTCACTTGCCTTGGCAGCAAAACGTGGCAGCTTATCCGGTTTGGATATCAGAAATTATGCTCCAGCAAACTCAAGTAACAACGGTAATACCTTATTTCAAACGCTTTATGGCCAGCTTTCCAACGGTGCAGGATTTAGCTGCCGCATCAACGGATGAGGTATTGCACCACTGGACAGGTCTAGGCTACTACGCTCGGGCACGCAACCTTCACAAAACTGCCCAACATGTGAGCCAAGAATTGGGCGGAAAATTTCCTACTGAAGTAGAGGCACTGTGCAAATTATCAGGTATTGGCCGCTCTACTGCAGGGGCTATTAGTGCAATTGCATTCAATCAAAAAGCCGCTATTTTAGATGGCAATGTAAAAAGAGTCCTAGCAAGATTCTCTGCGATTGATGGATGGCCTGGAAAAGCTGATGTCGCAGATAAGCTTTGGACAATCGCTGAAATTTATACCCCTAAAGAAAGGGTTGCTAACTACACTCAAGCAATGATGGACCTGGGTGCAACGCTGTGCACTAGAACGACCCCAGAATGCACCCGCTGCCCACTTGTTCAAGAGTGTAAAGCCTATCATCAAGGTAACATATTAGAGTACCCCGGCAAGAAACCCAAAAAAGTATTACCGACAAAAAAAACATATTTTTTAATGATTAAAAACCCTCAAGGAGAATTACTGTTAGAGCAAAATCCGCCTGCCGGACTTTGGGGTGGTCTATGGGTTTTTCCACGATGTAGTCATTTAGATGACATACCAACTGTTTGTAAATCTCTGGGAGTCACACTGCAGCACCAATCTGTATTGTCAAGAAAACGTCACACCTTCAGCCATTTCCATTTGGATTATCAAGTGGTTGAAATTAACACTAGTTTTGATGGTAACCAAGTTAGTTGTGTTGAGGACAGGCAAAACCAATTGTGGTATAACCTACAGAGTCCACTATCATTGGGAATGCCCGCGCCAATTAAAGTATTGATTGAACGCGCCTTAACCATAAAGTAATTAATCATTAAAGAGGTTAATCATGGCTCGTACTGTCATGTGTCGTAAACTACAGCAAGAACTTCCCGGCTTAGATATGCCGCCTTTTCCCGGGCCCAGAGGCGAGGAAATATTTAATCATATTTCCAAAGATGCTTGGTCAGAATGGATGACACATCAAACAACACTGATCAATGAATTACGATTAAATATGATGGATATTTCTGCCAGAAACTATCTAGCGGAACAGCGCGAAAAGTTCTTTAATGGCGAAGAAGTGGATCAAGCAGAAGGATACGTGCCACCAACTGAATAATTCCTTGACGAGACGAACATCAAACGCTTTAATACGCGCCTTGTCTTCGACACCGTTAGCTTCGTGACGCCCAGATAGCTCAGTTGGTAGAGCAAAGGATTGAAAATCCTTGTGTCCCTGGTTCGATTCCAGGTCTGGGCACCAT
>DNBN01000124.1 GCA_003491845.1 Porticoccaceae bacterium
GGGTGCGATGAGATAGGGTTGTCTGACACCACAGGTTATGGGAACCCAACTCAAGTCAAACGTTTAGTTCGCTCAGTTAAGCAGGCCGTTGGCCACAATAATCTAACAGGAGTCCATCTACATAATACTTATGGTTTAGGTCTTGCTAATACTCTAGCGGCACTTGAGGAGGGGATCGTCACTGTTGATAGCTCATTAGGTGGGCTAGGGGGTTGCCCGGCCGCCCCAGGTGCAAGCGGAAATATAGTAACCGAAGATCTCGTTTTTATGCTGCAAGCTATGGGCCTAACTACTGGTATTGATTTGAGTTTGCTGCTGAGGGTGAGAGATATTTTAAGTGAAGCGTTACCGAAGGAAACTTTGTATGGATTTTTACCTAATGCCGGCCTGCCAGAGGGATTTGTAACGGTTTAGGTGCTCATAGACTTGCTCGCATTAAGGGCCTATGTATAGCCTTGCAAAAATATATTTCTATTACGTAGGGTTTTCGAATCGTAGTTTATCTTGTGCGAATACACTGAATCTATACGTTGTGAGATATAAATGTATACGCTTGCAAAATATGAATTTAGGCATTACTCTATTAGAATATTTTGAGTGCCATTAGACTAACAGCACTAATTAAGCGAGGAAAATAAATTGAATAAATGTGACTCTCTATTACGCGGCATGGTTGTTAGCATGGACGTCGAGCGAAATGTCTTTACTAATGGATATGTTGCTATCACTGATGGGCTCATTGTGAGTGTAGGCGACGCTAAGCGCTGCGATTATGTTGGGACAGAGGAGCTCGGCGGTGAGGGGCACATCATCATCCCAGGACTAGTTAATGTCCACGGCCACCTGGTACAAGGATGTATGCGAGGCATGGCAGAGGGAACAACTTTTGAGGACCGATTTTTTGGTTTTTATTACCCAATGACCGGCGCCTGCGATGAAGAAAGGTCCTATATTTCAGCTATGCCTCCCATTCTTGATTTAGTTCGTCGGGGTGTAACAACAACAGCAGATGATCACTTTACCCATGTCCATAAAGACTCAGTAGATGGGGTACTTCGTGCTGTTCGTGATGCCGGAATTCGTTGTCGGATGGCAAGATTAACCATTAACGATAAGGACGCTGTTCCTGAGCCTTTTCGAGAGGATCTAGATACAGCGCTTTCGGAGACAGAGCGCGTTAAGAAAAAGTGGGAGGATGATTCAATCACTGTCACTGCATCGACTATTGGGATCACCTATTGTGAGCCTGATCAACTCAAGGCACTATGGGAATGGACTGTCGCAAATGATCGCCAGTTCGATATTCATGCACCCGCAGTATTTGATCAGAAATATTTAGCGAAGAGACGAGGTTGGACAGGTGGTTCTTTCGAGTGGCTAGATGACGCTGGTATTTTGAGTCCTAATGTAATCGCAGCTCATGCACAAAATCTCCGTCCCGGTGAAGCCGAATTAATTAAAGACCGTGGGGCGACAATTTCCCTTGTTCCCGATATGGAACAGGTTCTTGGTTTAGTAAGTTTTGATGCCCGTCAGTTCTTGGAGCGAGGTGTGACCTGTGGTTTGGGATTGGACGGTCCAGTTGTTGCCTATGGACATGATTTGTGGACAGCCATGAGAAGCTTTTTGACGGGTCAGAGACTAGGCGATGAATACCGACGCCGCTCTGGAGACTCATCTTCTGAATGGACAGGAGAAGAGGTCCTGTGGGGCAGTGCCGAACAGGCACTTGAATTAGCAACTATTGGTGGTGCTAAAGCATTGATGATGGACGATCGTATTGGGTCTTTAGAAGCAGGAAAAGACGCAGACCTGGTGATGATTGATCGACGCGGAGAAACCCAACTGTCTCCTCCTGCCGCAATTATTCCTAACCTAGTGTATGGCAATGGACCAAGCCCAGAGGCTATTAGCAGAGTAATGGTTCGGGGACGATCTATTATTGAAGATGGCGAACATGTGAGTGTTGATCGACGAGAGGCGGTTCGGAATCTGGATGCACTTCAGCAAACCTTGATACAAGAAGTTCAGGTAGAAAAATTTGTTCGCATGCGTAGCAGATACAACTGGGTATGATGGAACAACATTTTTGTAAATGGTTTGTTCGGGATATCACCCCTTAATTTAGGTGTGATTCTGGGGGCATACTTAGCATGTTGGGGATAGAATAATTACCTTCATGGCAGGCAAATTCATACAGATCACCACTGGTTACTCCGCGCTCAGCATGGTCATTAGTTAAGGGAATCCGCGCAGTCCAAGGCTCACTAAATCGGCTTGAATCTTCCATTGTGAAAGAGTAATCGATGGTAAGTTCGTCTGTGCGCGTCAAGCGCTCAGTAAGTTTCAACGTTGATTTTGTAGCTCGCCAAGGCACCGCCCAATGCCAGCCTTTGGTATCTAAATATCCTTGACTCTCAATAATTAAGGTATCACCCTCCCAATATCCTCTGGCGTCTCCCAGCCATTGACCTACAGGGGGATCAAGATGCGGCCGCCCATCTAAAGGAATAATTCGATATTCATGATACATCTCTTGCATGATAACGATATAGAGTTCTGTCTGAAATATCTGAAAATTGTTGTTATAGGGGTGCTGAGGGTAGATTCCAACTCCATCAGTGATGCAACGTTCTCCTGTATCTAAGTCACGGTACGACCTAAAGGGTGCGCCAGGGGCAGTAGTTTCCCATGGAAAGTAACTTTTACCTGAGAGGCTGGTAGTCTTTTTAATATCAGTTTTCCAGGGGATTTTGCCATTTTTAGGATGAATAATTAGTGATGTCTGTCCGTTTGAGAGTGCTTTTAAACCGAGATCAAACCAGGCCTCACGGCCTCCTTTGCCGTACTTTTCTAAAACAGCTTCCCCAAGCTGGCTGCGTTGGGCTTCTGAAAGCACTTCGGTATTAGCATATTCATCAGGTCTTTCCAGCGGTGTTGCAGTGGCGTTGGTCCAAACCCCTTGGAGATCTGGCACGCCCCAGGACGTCTTTGGAATATCTTCAGCGATAGTAGGTGGCGTTAGCAACAGCCATGCTCCGACCATGTTTAGCATAACAATAGATCGTAGAGCACCGATCATTTGTTTTCCTTTTCTGGATCTTGGCCTAAATGCTCGTACATAAGTTCTTCTGCAAATTCGATACATCTAAAATCTAGTAACTGAAAATCCTTTTCGATGCGTCGATACAATGGTAAACGTATTGTCCAAGGTTTTGTGAAAACATTCTCGTCGGTGATAGTGGCTTCATAAAGCAAATGATTAGGGCCTTGTGGTATAAATCGTTCAGTAACCTTTAGTGCGTCACTATGGAAGTTGCCAGAGCGGTCAAACCAAGTATCTGCAACTTGATTGATAACCTCCACGGTTAAGGAGCCGTCTTCCCAGCGACCTTTTGAAAGACCCATCCATGTATCTACAGGGGCCTGCATGTTAGGTCGATCCATATAGATTGTTCTGCTAGCCCCGGCAAATTGATAGCCGACAAAAATATGCTTCGGAGTTTGAACGATTTGAAAAGGAAATGGCATATAGGTCGCTCTAGGTATTCCCGGCATATAGCATTTGACCGCGGGATCTAACTGTAAACGTTTTTTGAAGTGCTCTTTGCGTTTTGTTTCAGCCCAGGCTTGATAGGGGATATTGTTACCCTCGACAATGCCCATTCCCGGAGGAGTGGCGCCTAAGGCTCCGAGAATAGAGAGAGGTGGATGAGCTCCTATGTGTCGTTCAATATTCCAATGAGCGGAGCTCACTGCCTGCCAAATTCCGTTGAGATCTGGAGGGGTATCTTTGGTGCTCGCCGTTTCTTTCGAAGCAATTAATGCCATCGGGCTCATAGCTAGCATTATAATTAGACTAACTCGAGTCAAAATTCTTTTTTTACATGGGCGCATCTGCATTTTACTATTGTAGTAGTAATTTATTTAAAACAGCCACAGACTAGCAAACTTTATTTAATTTATCGATAGATAAATTAAGTTATTTTTGATAACCTAAACGGCGTTTTCATGAGGGGATAAACTCAATTATGGAGGTGCTAAATTTTCTTGAAAGCACAGCTGTAGCGACCTGGGTACGTGAGTCTTTGTCTCTTTGGGCATTTCCAACCATGATCGCTTTACATGCAATCGGCATGGCTGTCTTGGTTGGCCTTAATGTTGCGATTTGCTTGTTACTCTTATCTTCGAAACCAAGAGCTCCGATGGCTTCTGTACAGACGTTCTTTTGGTTTATATGGTTAGCATTGGCTGTTAATGTTGTTTCAGGCACGCTCCTGTTAATGGCCAATGCAACAGAATTGCTTGTCTTACCAGTTTTCTATATCAAGATATTATTTGTCATTCTTTCTGTTATCGTTCTTTTAAAACTTCAGCAAGGTGTGGCTACTGAGGTTAATTATGCTGATGCAGATCTAAGTCAAAAAAGACTACGGATTTTATCTGTGATGTGTTTATCCACATGGATGATTGCTTTAGTTGCGGGACGACTGACCGCTTACCCTATGCTTTTGTTCGGCCACTAAATTGGGGGTATAAATAGTGCAAGCTCTGACTACGCTGGTGGGTCACTATGACTGGTTATGGCCTCTGTGTGAAATTATTCACTTCATGGGTTTAATCTTGCTGGTAGGAACCGTCGGTTTAATTGATTTACGCGTTCTGGGTATTGCACGCCAATTACCCTTGGTGTTTTTATACCGATTAGTTCCATGGGCGATTTTTGGTTTTATACTTTGCCTTTTAACTGGCCTAGTGTTTATCCTGGGAGATCCATTTAAGACTCCCATGGACACGTTAACAAAGCTAACCTTTCAAATTAAAATGTTGTTTGTCGCTGTAGGTCTGATCAATGCATTGATATTTGAATATTATTCAGATTTTAGACAGTTATCTCAGGTCGAAGGATTTAATGATGAGGCACCCAAGAAGATAAAGATAATTGCTGGAACTTCTTTATTTGTTTGGTTGAGTGTTGTGTATCTTGGAAGAATGCTTCCCTATGGGGATTCATTTTATTTTATATTTTATTGGTAAGTATTGTTCATTTAGGTTGATTATTGGATGCGGAGATAAAGCGCTACAGGCATTAATCTAGTGACATTATTCAGGCCAACATTAATAGGTTAGTATCATGAAAAAACAACTATTTAACGTTAGTATTTTATGCTTAGTCATGCTGTTTAGTGGGGCAAGTTGGGCTCATCATTCGTTTGCGGCTGAGTTTGATGTTAATCGGCCCATAGAAATAACAGGGCAAGTAGTAAAAGTTCAGTGGATTAATCCTCATGCATGGATTCATGTTGAGGTAGTCAACTCTGAGGGAAACGAAATCTGGAAGATAGAAGGCGGCACACCTAATACTTTATTTCGACGTGGAATTACCCGGGACACACTGCCTATAGGTACTAATATTGTTGTGCGGGGCTACCAGGTAAAGGGCGGAGGATTTGCTGCTAATGGGAGAGAAATTACCCTTGAAAATGGAAACAAATTGTTCGTTGGGACTTCTGGAGTGGGTGCCCCAGATGACGGGGCAGGGAAAAGCAAGTAGACCCTTACTGAGTTTTTCTTTTATTAAGCTAGCAGAAGTTCACTAATCA
>DNBN01000081.1 GCA_003491845.1 Porticoccaceae bacterium
TTCTTTTTTACTATCCAAAATTAACGACTCAAAGTCTGCATCACTCTCCGTGGGGGAGAAGCCATTCCTCAATCAATGTTTTTAGAAATTTTCTTAGTCCCGTTGTAACCGGGATTTGAGAAAAAAAGACCTGCGAAATAACACAAGTCTTTTCCCGATCAGCATATTTATTAACGATGCTTTTCTAGCCAGTTTGTCTTAAAAGCTGTATTCCGCTTTTAATAACAAAGTACGCGGCCGTACATAGGTATCCAGAGCAAATGCGCCCCCTGGGAAAACCGCATCTTTTTCATCCAGAAGGTTATCAGCACTCAGGAAAACGTTCCAGTTGTCGGCCATTGCGCCAACGCGGAAGTTTAAGTATGTCAATGCGTCTGTTTCGAGGACCGGTTGCGCCGGGAAAGTTCGGACGAAAACGGAAAATCCTTCAGCGTATTGCATGTCGAGTCTAGCTACCCCTCGCAAAGCACTACTCCAATTGAAGTCATAAGCTAACGATGCCGATGCTGTTCGTTTTGGCGTATATTGCGACGCATCACCCTCAGCAACGTTTGCTGGAGCACTACTGTCCACCTTGTCATACTCTCGGCCAACATAGCCTGCTGTCACATTAAAAGTCAGGTCCTCAGTTAGTTTCACCCCAACAGCTAAATCAGCTCCAGGACCAGATGCCGAGTCAACATTCGTGGTTCTGCCGCGGCCATTTTCCGTAATGGCTATCTGAACATCATCGTAATCCGAGTAATAAATAGCTCCGTCTAAATTAACACGACCATCAAAGAACGTCCCTCGCCCACCGACTTCATAGAGAGTAGCCTCTTCTGGATCGAAGGTTGGAATAGATGAACCAGCCCCATTAATCCCTCCACTGCGGAATCCTTTGGAAACAGTTGCATAGACAGAGGCGCTTTCAGAAACGCTCCAAAGAAGATTCAATCGCGGAGTCACCGCATCGAATGACTGATCTTCAGGACTCATATCCATAGGTTCTGGCCCTCCTAATAAGAGGACCGATGGCTCTTGATCCTCATCAAAATAACGCATACCAAATGACGCTGTAAAGGTCTCAGAAAATTCGTAGCTAAGCTCTCCAAACACAGCCCATGACTTAGAATCTATCGGAGCCGTTCCTGTAGTTACCTGGGGAGGAAACCCAAAGAATTCTGGGTAGCTTAAAATTTGTGTCTGTGACGTATCGGTTTTTCGATAGAATGCACCAACCGTGTAATTTAAAGGCCTATCCCAATTAGAATTTACTCGAATTTCTTGAGTCAAGGTTTCAGACTCACGATCCTCCAACTCAATGGAACCAAACGCGTTAGGCGGGAAAAATGCATTAACGAATTCCGACTTGAAGTTAATTTTGCGATCCAGATAACCGGTTGAACTCATTATGGTGGCATTCTCTATTTCATAATTGAGTATCAGGTTTAGCAGGTCCCACTCATCGGAAACAGGCGTTGCAAACGGTGTATTCACGTCACGCTCATTCGTCGCGCCCCTATTATCAACATTTAAAAGGTTAAAGCCACTTTCACTGAGCTCATGATTATTATTATCCTGCTCGAACTCGTAGTGCATCCACATAAGTGAAGCGTTGAAGCTTTCACTAGGCTTGAACAAGACCTTTGCGCGAACAAAGTCACGCTTTGCCTCATTGACATCAGACTCACCCATCGCGGTGTTGTCAATCCAACCTCCAATATCTTCTGTTGATGCAGCAATACGTATGGCAAGCTTGTCTTCTATAAGCGGCAAATTTACGACCCCATTAATCTCATTACCATTACTGCCATCATCGATACTGCTGAAACCTACACCTAAGCTACCACCAACCTCATCCAAATCAGGAGAGTTAGACACAAATCTTATAGTACCGCCAATGGAACCTGCACCATATAAAGTGCCCTGAGGACCACGCAAAACCTCAACACGCTGGATGTCTAAGAGCGGAACATCTAGCGTTCTTTGAGTAGCATCGCTGTTAACGCTCACTTCGTCTAAATAACGTCCAACTGTTGGCGATCCAAGACCCACGCCCGACGAGGCGCCACGTATTTGGACGCGGTCCTGCCCTGGCTGATTGTTCGTTATAGAGAGTCCGGGGACCGAGTACTGCATGTCTTTAATGTCCATAGCTCCTCTGGCCTTGATCTCCTTCTCATCAAAAGCTGAAATGGCAAAAGGAATGTCCAATATGCTCTGTTCCCGTTTCTGGGCTGTGACAATAATTTCGTCCATAGAATCAGAGTCTTCTGCTAAGACCTGAGAGTTCATGAGCACTGTTGCACTGACCGTAGTCATCAGCAGTTTTTTAGAAAACGCTATTTTTTTCATATCTTTCCCCCATCCTTTATGTTGTAGTAATATCTCTCCGTCCAAAAAAAGTGCTGAACGATACTTTGGTTAATATATTATCCATAATGACGGAAGAATACAACTATTGATCGGCAATAGGTCAACTAAGCTGATGTAAGTAGACTGTATAGTGAAGCTCTCCTTTGCTAAAAAGGTCAGAAAAGACGGTGTCTTTCGCCACATTAACTTGGCAGGCGCCTGACAGAATAAAACTCTAAATAAACAGTTGAGATGATATGAATGACACCATTACTCAAGATGTCGGCGAACGACTGAAAGCTCAGCGTAAGCGCTATGGGCTATCTCAAAGACAGCTTGCTGAAAAGGCTGGTCTGACTCATGGTACGGTTTCTTTTATCGAACGCAACAAAATCAGCCCATCAATAGGCACTCTGCGTCAAATCTTAGACAGCATCTCGATGACTCTATCAGACTTTTTCTCAGACCATCACGATGAGGAGGTGGACTTCTTCTACTCCAAAGAAGACCTGCTAGAAGTCGGATCAGGCGGGGTGTCACTGCTTCAAATAGGGAAAAATCTCAACGGACTTCCTCTACAAATCCTGCTAGAACGCTACCCACCGATATCAGAAACGGCGAGCATGCCATACCGTTGCCGATCTGGCGAGGAAGGAGGCTTTATTATTGAAGGAGAGATTGAAATAACAGTTAATGGTTACACTCGGATACTGAAGCAAAACGAAGGGTATCTATTTCCTTCGCATCTAGAACACAGAATGCGTAACATCGGCGACGTGGACTGCGTGATCGTCAGCGCATGCACCCCACCAGCCTAAATCGTCTGGTAGTACCTCAGCAAAAACACTCCATCGAGAATAAAACCAAAGGGCAGGGCAAAAGCCCTCGTTAGATTGATCAACATTTCACTTTAGGATAACATATTATCCAATTCATCCCTTTTAGGTATCCTTATGCTATTCAGATACACCTGCCTCAGCGTGTTACTAACTGTGTCGCAGGTCGCGGTCGCTAATTCAAACAATTCTCCCATTACAGTTAATCTTAGTGAGGCCAGTGATAGTCAAAAACTGAGTTACATACTGGGTATTGATATGCATGAAAAACGCTCACGTCAGGGCTTTATATTGGATCCAGAAATGGTGGCCCAAGCTATTCGTGACGAGCAGACCGGCATGCAACCGCAAATATCATCGGCTGAGTATATGCGCATAGTCCTCCTTAAGCGCGAAAAAATTGCTGAATTCGAGGCTAGCTGGCAAGCACTATCCAAAAAAAACCTGACTGATGGAAAGGTCTTTTTAGCAACCAAAGCTCTAGAGCCAGGGATAATGATTACCGAAAGTGGCCTGCTATACAAAATTCTACGCCCGGGAACTGGCCACCACCCCAACGAAAACGATATGGCCAGAGTGCATTATCGTGGCACTTTGC
>DNBN01000248.1:0-5813 GCA_003491845.1 Porticoccaceae bacterium
GGCTGCGCTACGCCCCGATTTCATCTTCGCAATGATACAGCTAAACAGGTTTTTTGCAACAATCCAAAGATCAGAATACTAACTCTAGCATCTGAATCAGAGCTGTTTTAAAACATCCTCGAGTTCTGAGATAGTTTGATCTAATAATTGTTTATAAGGGGTCTGCTCTTTTTTCCCTGGAGTGTCATCGAGTTTTTGACGAGCACCACCAATGGTAAAGCCCTGTTCATAGAGAAGGGACCGAATTTGCCGAATAAGAACCACATCTTGACGTTGATAATAACGCCGATTACCGCGTCGCTTTACGGGACTCAAACTCGGAAATTCTTGCTCCCAGTAACGCAGCACATGAGGCTTAACTGCGCAAAGCTCGCTAACCTCGCCGATGGTAAAATAGCGTTTACCTGGAATAGCAGGAAGTTGGTTGTTATTACTTGGCTCCAGCATAGGCCTCTACTCGCGACTTTAGCTTTTGGCCTGGCTTAAACGTGACAACACGTCGTGCTGAAATAGGAATTTCTTCACCAGTTTTAGGATTTCTACCTGGACGACTACTCTTATCTCGGAGCTCAAAATTACCAAAACCAGAAATTTTTACCTGATCGTTATTTTCCAGCGCATGACTGATTTCACTGTAAAACATCTCAACAATTTCCTTAGCCTCTCTTTTGTTGAGACCAAGCTCATCAAATAGCATTTCTGCTAAATCCGCTTTTGTTAACGCACCCATTTAAAAACCCTATTCCAAATAATACTAATCACCACTATCCCTACCCTCTCAATTCAGCGCCGCAATGAGCGCCAAGCTCAGCCACAATAGTGTCGATTGCTTTATTTATCTCATCGTCAGTAAGAGTGCGTGATTCGTGCTGAAAGGTCAACCCTAAAGCAACACTTTTCCCTTTATTATCAATATCTTTGCCTTGATAAACGTCAAATAACTTTAAATCGACCAAAAGTGTACCCGCAACATCTCTCACAACATCCATCAAACGTTGTGCCTCAGTAGAACTTTCAACAAAAAACGCTAAATCACGCTTAACTTCAGGAAATTTGCTGACATCTTCATACTTTGGAAGCCTAACCTCAGTTAATTGGTTGAAATTTAAATGAAACAAAAATACCGAGGAAGGCAAACCTAAATGTTTTTGCAGCTTAGGATGAAGCTGCCCAATCCAGCCCATTTCAATACCATTGCGTAAGATAACGGCACTCTGCCCTGGATGCAGTGCAGGATTCTTTTTTACCTCAAAAACAAACTCAGCAGCCAACCCAGTCTGCTCAAATACTGCTTCTATGTCGCCTTTAATATCATAAAAATCAACAGCATCTTTTCCTGAAGCCCACCCTGCCGGCGCTCTTGAACCACAAATAAGACCACCCATGCAAAGGGCCTGAGTAAGACTTGAATCGGAACCAGCATCAGGAATGAAACATTGACCGATTTCAAAAATCCGAACACGGGCTTGTTGTCGATTTAAATTATGCACGGTCGTGGCCAGTAATCCTGACCATAGGTTTGTGCGCATAACCGCCATATCTGCAGAGATAGGATTTACCAAGGGTACCCCAACAACATCTGGGTCAACTATTTTTTGTAGATCAGGATCGATAAAACTATAGGTTATAACTTCCTGATAGCCCCGCGCTATAAGCTGGGATCTAAAGGCCTTAGGGCTCTGCATTACTTCAGTACTTGGTTTTAGCTCTACAGCCATAACTGGCGTGGATGTTGGTAGGTTATTGTAGCCGTAAATACGGGCTACCTCCTCGACCAAATCCTGCTCTATTGTTAGGTCAAAACGCCAACTAGGCACGCTCCAGATGCCCTCACCCGAACCTCGATTCAAAAGGACCAAGCCCAGACGAGTTAGCATCGCATCTACATCCTGTGCTGCAATATCAACTCCTAGTTGCTGGGATAGGCGACTGTCTCTCAACCGAATAATAATCTGTGCGGGAAGATACTCAGAACGCTCTTGAACTTCACAGGGACCTGCTGAGCCACCACAAATATCCAACATAAGCGCAGTTGCACGCTCAATAGCTGCAACCTGTAAACCATGGTCAACGCCTCTTTCAAATCGATGTGATGAATCTGTATGCTTACCGTAATGACGTGCTTTCCCGGCTATTGTCAGGGGGTTAAACCAAGCGCTTTCTAGTAAAATATCCTGAGTATGCTGACCCACTGATGATTCAGCTCCTCCCATAATGCCAGCCAACGCTAAGACTTTAGAGTCATCGGCAATTACCAGGGTTTCATTATTTACCGTTACCGCAGAGTCATCGAGCAGCTGTAAGTGTTCATCACCCCCCATACGCACAGTAATTGAGCCGTCAATTTTTGACAAATCAAAGGCATGCATAGGCTGACCTAACTCAAGCAAGACATAATTTGTTATATCCACCGCAGGACCAAGACTTCTAATCCCACTGCGCCTCAACTTCTCTTGCATCCACTGAGGAGTTACTTGGGACAGATCTAAACCCTTAATCACCCGCCCAACATAGCGCGCACAACCTTTTGGAGCTTTAATATTTACAGCTACCTTATCACCAATAGTCGCTGCGACAGGCGCACAGTCCTGCGATAACACAGCTGTTTGATTGAGCACCCCTACTTCTCTGGTTAAGCCACGAAGACTCAAGCAATCGCCTCTATTAGGTGTCAAATCAACCTCAAAAATATTATCAGTTAGATTTAGGTAATCCACTAAATCGACACCTACACTAGCATCCAGAGGCAACTCCCAAAGACCGCTTGTGTCCTCGCCAAGAGCCAGTTCATCCTGAGCACATAGCATCCCAAACGATTCAATACCGCGCAGCTTGGCTTTTTTAATCTTGAAGTCACCCGGCAGAATGGCCCCCACCTGTGCAAAAGGCACCTTGATACCGACCCGCGCATTGGGGGCACCACAAACCACTTGCACGTGCTGCTGACCGTCCATCACTTGGCACACTCGAAGCTTATCAGCATCTGGATGTTGCTCAACACTGATGATTTCACCGACAACAACACCTGAAAGGCGTGGTCCCGCAGCCTCAATACCATCAACTTCTAAGCCAGCCATAGTAAGCTGTGCAACTAACGCTTCGGCCGATAGCGAGAGATTAACTGATTCGCGCAACCAGGATTCACTAAATTTCATTATTCACCCCAGCTTAAAATTGTTTGAGAAAACGTAAATCGTTTTCAAAGAAAAGACGCAAGTCATTTACACCGTAACGTAACATCGCAAGTCGCTCCACGCCCATACCAAAGGCGAATCCGGTGAAGGCTTCTGGATCTACTTTGCAGTGTTGCAAAACATTTGGATGCACCATTCCACATCCCATAACCTCTAGCCAACCAGTGTGACTGCAAACACGGCAACCATTACCAGCGCAATTGGTACACTGTATATCCACTTCTGCAGAAGGCTCGGTAAAAGGAAAATACGATGGTCTAAACCTTACGGCTAGATCAGCTTCAAAAAAAGCCTTTAAAAACTGATCTATCACGCCCTTTAGATCAGCAAAACTTATGTCTTTGTCCACCACTAACCCTTCGACCTGATGAAACATAGGAGTGTGTGTCAAATCAGAATCACAGCGATAGACACGACCAGGGCATATAATGCGGATAGGAGGAGCCTGGGCTTCCATCGTTCGAACTTGGACCGGAGACGTGTGAGTGCGCAGAACAGTGTTCGGATCTATATAAAAAGTATCATGCATAGCTCGAGCGGGATGATGAGACGGAATATTTAACGCTTCAAAATTATGATAATCATCCTCAATTTCAGGCCCAACCTGCACCTCATAGCCAATTTTAGTGAAAAAGTCCTCAATACGCTCCATTGTTCTGGTCACCGGATGCAATCCACCAACGGACTGGCCTCTGCCAGGCAATGTAACATCGATGGTTTCGCCTACTAGTTTAGCGTCCATGGCGATATCTTCAAACTGAGTTTTCCGTGCGTTAATCAATCCTTGAACAATCTGCTTGACCTCATTGATCTGTGCTCCTGCCGCAGGCCGATCCTCTGCAGATAAACGACCAAGGCCTTTGAGTAGACTTGTCAGTTTGCCTTTTTTACCTAAATACTCAACACGTAAATTATCTAAACCACTCAAATCTACAGCATCATTTATTGAGGCTTCAGCTTGACTCGCAAGGGTTTGTAACTCATTCATGATTGATCACTTTCGCCTTCTTGAAGATTCGTTTATTACTGATAAAAAAATAGGGAAAGAGCTGGCGCCCATCCCCTATTTTGTGTCGCATACCCCTGGGCTGAAAAACCAGAGGTACACTTTGCTAGCGACAGATATGTTAGGCCAGGGCAGCTTTTGCTTGACTAACTACTGCACCAAAGGCTGCTTTATCATGTACAGCCAGATCAGCAAGTACACGGCGATCTAATAAGATTCCTGCCTTGCTTAAACCATTAATTAATCTGCTGTATGACAAACCTTCAACACGTGACTGTGCATTAATTCGCGCAATCCATAGTCGACGAAAAGTACGCTTCTTGACGCGACGGTCGCGATAGGCGTATTGCCCTGCTTTGGTTACCGCCTGAGTGGCAACTCGATAAACTCGGCTGCGCGCCCCATAATAACCTTTTGCTTGCTTTAGAACTTTTTTGTGTCGGCGATTAGCCTCGACACCACGTTTTACTCTAGCCATTTGATTCTCCTACCAAAATTAGTTATGTGACTTATACATTGCGCAACATACGATCTACTCTAGGCTTATCTGCAGCATTCAAAATACTGGTGCCTCGAAGCTGTCTTTTCCGCTTTGTCGTCATTTTGGTTAGAATATGGCTTTTGTGCTGGTGCTTATGCTTATAACCAGACGCCGTTTTTTTGAAGCGTTTTGCAGCTCCACTATGGGTCTTACCTTTTGGCATTTCAGTTCTCCATTGTAGTGAGGTTAAATATCAAGAAGATACGCCCGGACAGCCTGCCAAAAAAATTGGCTGAACGCGGGTCGCCTAATTACTTCTTCTTGCTTCGCGGAGCCAATACCATGATCATTTGTCGACCTTCCATCTTTGGGTATTGTTCCACTTGGGCGAGCTCGGTCAGATCTGCTTCTACACGCTTCATCATTTCCATACCAAGCTCTTGGTGCGCCATTTCACGCCCACGAAATCGCAGCGTAACTTTAGCTTTATCACCGTTTTCTAAAAACCGAACCAGATTACGCAACTTAATATCATAGTCGCCCTGGTCTGTCCCCGGTCTAAATTTCATTTCTTTTACTTGCGTCTGCTTCTGTTTCTTTTTCTGCAACGCAACTTTCTTCTTTATGTCAAAAACATGTTTGCCATAATCCATTATCTTACATACTGGAGGCTCAGCATCTGGCGAAATCTCTACCAAATCCAAGGTTTCTTTCTGAGCAGCCTCCAAAGCAGCTGTGATGCTAACCACACCCACTTGACTACCATCTGAGGCTACTAACCGAACTTCCGGTGACGAAATATCATCATTTAACCGTGCCCGTTTGCTGTCTTTTTTAATAAACTTTACTCCGCCTGTTCAACGATGCGCCCGCGCTGTTCTTTTGCCTCTTTAAAAAGAGCAAGAACTTGGTCTAAACTGATGCTACCAAGGTCTTCTCCATCTCGAGTTCGAACGGCGACAGTGCGCGCTTCTTTCTCTTTATCACCAACAACAAGGATGTACGGAACCCGTTGCATAGAGTGACCGCGAATTTTAAAGCCGATCTTCTCGTTTCTCAAGTCCGAATTCACTCTAAATCCTTTATTTTGCATGGATTGAGTGACTAAATTGGCATATTCGGCCTGAGAATC
>DNBN01000248.1:5934-8803 GCA_003491845.1 Porticoccaceae bacterium
GAATGACCGCGGATTTTAAAGCCGATCTTCTCGTTTCTCAAGTCACAAATGGCTCTAAATCCGTTATTTTTCAAGGTTTTTGCCACTTCTTGCGCATAATTGGCCTGCGCATCGGTAATATTGATCACAACGGCCTGTTCTGGGGCCAACCAAAATGGAAATGCGCCTTCATAATTTTCGATTAAAATGCCGATAAATCTTTCGATTGAACCAAATAATGCTCTATGTAACATCACTGGACGTTTGTCTCGAGCACCGGTTTCATCAACATAGGAAATATCAAAACGCTCAGGTAAGTTCATATCTACCTGCAGAGTTCCACACTGCCAATCACGCCCAATAGCGTCACGGAGTACAAATTCCAGTTTTGGACCATAAAATGCCCCTTCACCCGGATACAAAACGTAATCAAGCCCCATGACTTGCAACGAATTAACAAGTGCATTTTCCAACTTATCCCAGATTTCATCGCTACCAATCCGCTTTTCAGGTCTGGTGGAAAGTTTTATTATTACATCCTCGAAACCAAAATCTTTGTAGATGTCCAAAACAAGAGAAACCACATCGATACACTCTTGCTCCATCTGCTCTTCAGTACAATAAATGTGGGCATCATCCTGAGTAAAGTGACGGACACGCATCAATCCATGCAGAGAACCAGAGGGCTCATAGCGATGAACCTTGCCAAATTCTGCCATTCGCAACGGCAAATCGCGATAACTCTTTAAGCCTTGTGAAAACATTGATACTGAACCAGGGCAATTCATCGGTTTAAGTGCAAATATCCGCTCATCTTCAGTCTGAGTCAAAAACATATTTTCTCTGTAGTTAAACCAATGCCCAGAGGTTTCCCAAAGACTGCGATCCATAACGTCTGGTGTATTGACCTCAATATAACCTGCGTCTTCTTGACGCTTACGCATATAGTCCAAAAGCTGCAAAAATAATGTCCAACCCTTTGGATGCCAAAAAACAGATCCTGGCGCCTCATCGCTAAAATGATATAAATTGAGTTTTTTGTTAAGCTTTCGGTGATCTCGCTTCTCAGCCTCCTGTAGTCGGTTGATATAAGCTTTCAACTCCTTTTTATTTGCCCAAGCAGTACCGTAGATTCGCTGCAACATTTCATTATTGTGATCACCGCGCCAATAAGCACCAGCGACTTTAGTCAGTTTGAATACAGGCAACTTTCCGGTAGAGGGAACATGAGGCCCTCGACAAAGGTCAACAAATTCACCTTGCCTATACAAACTAATGGTTTGCCCCTCTGGGATACTGCTGATAATCTCAGCTTTGTAATCTTCGCCAATGCTTTTAAAAAACGTTTCTGCTTCGCTGCGATCCCATTCTTCTCGAGTTATCGCATGATCCTGCTTAACCAATTCCGCCATTCGCTCTTCAATAACCTCTAAATCTTCTGGCGTGAAAGGTCGCTCGAAGGCAAAATCATAATAAAAACCATCCTCGATAACAGGACCAATAGTCACCTGCGCCGAGGGAAACAGTTGTTTAACCGCCATAGCCATAAGATGTGCGGTCGAATGACGGATAATCGACAGGCCTTCATCAGTCCGAGCAGTAAGAATTGATAATGTTGCGTCTGTATCAATGACATGGGCAGCGTCAACTTCCCTGCCATTAACAATGCCGGCAATGGTGGCCTTAGCAAGCCCAGGGCCTATATCTAGAGCCACATCAAGTACGGAAACAGGGGCCTCGAATTGACGCTGTGAATCATCCGGAAGGGTAATAATAGGCATAATTTAATCCTTAACAGTGGTGACCCCTACCAAAGGCCACTTGACGTTGTGAATGGGAGAGGTATTTTACTTGCTATAAGTTTAGTTACAAGCACTTCTAAGAATACTTTATGAAAAATATAAGCTTTTATATTAAGATGAAAAATCATTGCAAAGGGCGCTAACATCAAGAGATCTTTGGTAATTAGTATTTATATCTATGCTGATGCATGCCGTTCTATAATTAAAAAGACTCTCTATTACATTTCACAGCGCACAGGTATACGGGCAATATTAGTTGCCAACCGACCATTGTCAATACCCCGGATCCCATCGGTAAAATCAATTCAGCTAGGCCAGCGCTACTATATTACAAATCATCATATTGTTGCGTTGATCAAAGAAAATGATCTAGTCATAACCGTCCATAGGACAATGGACTATAACATCATTGATAAAGGCGAATTGGTATTAAATCCAAGAGGAGCAACTCACTCCAAAACCTGCATTAACGTACGCTTAAACATGCGAGAATTTTTAGACTTTATGCGTAACAGTGGCATTCAATTCGGTGGTGACGCTACGCCACTATCACATAAAGATCCCATGGATTTTTGTAATACTTTAGGTCGCTGTACCACTAAATATAGTTAAAAATCGGTACGAATAATCGGCATGATTATGATTTTTACTCTATCTTAGGATAAATCTATATTAGGTTGTAATGTCGCCTCTATTAATCTAGAGGTCTTAATAGGCTAGAGAATAGGCTAGGAAGCCACAGAATAAGAAAAGGATTTTAATATGTATCAAATACCTGCTTCGGGATTAATAACACTCAAGGTTGCGACAATTATTGCGGCATTTTGGATTACCACAGAGAGTTCAGCCAATGAAAGGTCTGCGGTACAAGTCCAACCTGAAAAATCAAGCAGCACAGCAATCACTGGTCAGAGTGCAGCTGGAACTATTGCAACTATGGCTGTTGAATCTAAAATAGTCATAGGTTTGCTGGGGAGTTTAATCATACAACGTCATAACCACTCTAGAAGTGATAGTGATCCAAATAGTGAAATAAATTCTGTAGGAACCACCATCACTAACGCGACAGGAACTACGACCACAGGAAC
>DNBN01000234.1:0-2249 GCA_003491845.1 Porticoccaceae bacterium
GGTTGTACGCGAGTGAACACACCTCAGATGGTTAAAAATGTACGCTATCTCCGACATAATATGTCTGCATGATTAAGGTAAAAAAATGAAATTTATAGCTGCAACGACCCTACTCCTTCTGGCCCTACTAACTGCTTCGTTCATTTTAACTCAATTTTTAGCTTTTGTCGCAAGGAGAAAACTACCAGCTAATGGAAAATTTACAGAAGTTCGCGGAGGCATTATCCATTGGACTGAACAGGGGAAAGGCGAAACAATAATTCTAATTCACGGATTGGGGGGAAATCACCACAATTTCAATTATATGTTGCCAGAACTAAGCAAAAAATATCATGTCATTAGCATTGATAGAATTGGATCAGCATGGTCAACAAGACAAGATTTTAACTACGCAAATTTAAATGCCCAAGCCGATGCAATTGTTGATCTCATCGATCAAGAAAGTTTTCAACGTCCACTACTAATCGGGCATTCGCTTGGTGGCGCATTTTCACTATCTATTGGCATTAGATTTCCAGATAAAGTTAGGGGCCTCGCGCTTATCTGTCCTGCATCTATGGCCATAGATGCTACACCTGATATTTTTCGCGACCTAGAAGTCAGTAGTTCAACTGGCAGAGTATTTTTAGCAAACTTTCTTTCTGGGCCTTTCAGTCTGATGAAGCAAGAAAAGTTTTTAACGGAACTTTTCGAACCAGAACCAATCACACCCGGCTTTGACATAAAAGGAGGTGCGATATTAAGTCGATTGCCAAGTCAATTTCAAACTACCTGTGAAGACCTAATTGCTGCAAAAGAATCACAGAATGATGTCGTATCAAAATTAGGAGACTTAGAAGTGCCAATGCATGTTTTATTCGCAGAGGATGATGTCATTTTGAATGCACAGCATCATGGTGTTGCATTCTGCGAAACGACAGGTGCTAGATTAGTGATGATACCAAAGACTGGTCATATGCTTCCAGTAACCCAACCCCAAATCTGCAACAATTTTATTGAAGATGTCATGTTAGCTACCACTAACCAATGATTTGGAAAATAACGGCTGAAAGTACTGTTCGACAATGCTCTTAAGCCGACTAATAAAAATTTAATGCCGCAATAAAAAATCTGATACGCGCTCCAACCCAGATTTTAATATTTCTGGATTATTCGCATAGCCAATCCTGACGTAGCCTTCCATTTGAAGAGCGGCTCCAGGTGTGAACATCACGCCAGTTTTCTGTAATAGCTCTACACAAAAATCGTATGAGCCCATTTCCAAATCAAATTTCACTAACGCAGTTGTACCAGATTTGGGTTTTACCCATGAAAGTTTAGGCTCACCTTCAATCCAAGAAGCTAGATACGACAAGTTACCCCTAGTTATATCGTGCGCACGTTTTAATAAATTCGAATAACTCTCAAGTGCAATTGTGGCAAAATGATCATCAAGCATGCCAACGCTAATGGTATCATAATCTCTTTGAACCATTACTTCCTCGATTAGATCAATTGGTGCCACAATCCAACCAAGTCGAAGGCCAGCAAGGCTGTAAGCCTTTGACATTCCTGCGGTACTTATGCCTTTTTCATAGACATCTGCCATGGATACAGTCATTCCTCCCCCCTGCTGGTCAGTGCCACGGTAAACCTCATCACACAGCACCCAAGCGCCTACGCGCTGGGCAATAGCCGCAATTTCATCCAACATTTTCCGCGGTATTAGAGCACCCGTTGGATTATTTGGATTAGTCAGAGCTATAAGCTTTGTTCCAGGCACTATAAGTTTTTGCAGCTCATCAAGATCCGGCAACCACCCTGCCTCCTCATGAAGTCTCAAAAACTCTATATTTGCTCCGATACTTTTAGGAATTGAATAATGCTGTTGATAGGTAGGGACAATTGAAATCACGTGATCACCGTGTTCAACCAAGGTTTTATGGACTAGCATATTAGCTCCGATTGTACCGTGGGTGACCACAACGTTTACAGAGCTCTGCTTATTATAAAGAGCCGCTATAGCATTGCGAAGACGATCAGAGCCCCTAATCTCTCCATAAGTCATTTTTAAAGGAAGTAGAGCTGAAAGGTCAGTTTCGTTTTTACCTGCCATCAACAAAAGCTCCTCTATACTAAGGCTCTCGACACATGTTTCAGCCAAATTCAGCTCACATTTTGTCTCCCATTCGTTCATCCACGTTTCAACGCCAAATGTATCAATCTTCATTTCTACTACCTCTTTTTATATTATTTTTGCAGCCCTTATT
>DNBN01000234.1:2574-2742 GCA_003491845.1 Porticoccaceae bacterium
TTCTGTTGTTAAAACTATGAAAATTCTCGTAAGAATACCAGCACATCTCAAATCTATGATCTCATAAATCGGCACCACATACACGATATCTGTCAACGGTGTTGGCTATTCCAACTTCAAACATGTATGCTTTTAAAAGTACAAATAGAGCCCTAACAATGTCCCCAG
>DNBN01000324.1:0-1239 GCA_003491845.1 Porticoccaceae bacterium
GTACTGACACTCATGCGTGCCAGCACCGAGACGATTGCTTCTGACAATCTAGCGAATAGTACTTACTACATTCAGTCGAATCACCGCAAGTTAGTGGTGGATCGGGGCAGTAATTCCAGCAGTTTTGATTTAACAAATATCAATGGCAGTGCCAGCGATATCCGTGAGTACGTCTCGTATGTTTACTTTGTAGATGAGAATAAAACTTTCAGGCGATTGCGCTATAACGCTGGCGCATTTACCTCAGAGCCCTTGGCTAATAATGTTACTAATTTTCAGGTGACTTACTTTACTAATAATGCAACAGCAAGTGGCGATAATGTGACAATTAACGGCAGACAGATGTCCAATGGCTTGCCGATGTCCTCCACAGGTAGTCCGCCAAACAATGATGATGTGGTTGCCATAGAGGCTGTTGTATCAGTGGAGAACACAGTGGATGAAACAACAAAACAGTTCTCGGTTTTCTCCATGTTGTACAACCCCAGTTTGCGTCGATTGAGTGAGGTGTTGACCGATGAATTGGAGTAAATCAATGCCTATATCGAGCCATTCAAAGGTTCGCCATCAGTCAGGCGCTGCGCTGATGGTTGTGTTGCTCATACTGCTAATCATGGCCTTATTAAGCACCAGTTTAGTGTCCAGCTCAGTGGTGGGAAGTCGATTGGTGGCCAATCAACAACGCCAAATGGAGCTTGATATTGTTGCCCGAAGTGCACAAGCTCAGGTAATGAATCAATTGTGGAATGTTTTAAATGTTTCAGGTACCGGTTATGATTTTAGTGATTTACCCACTGGCTTTACTGTAAACAATGATTCGCCAACAACCGCATGCATCGGGCAGGTGTCGGGTCAGAGTAATGTCAGTGGGTCATGGACAGATCATTGGTATTACCACTATTGGGAGTCTGTATTAACTGTCAAACATAGTGGTTCTGACGCTCAGGTTACTGCCACGGCGGGATTTAAATACCTGAGTGTGAATAAAGATGATACCAATTGTCAATCCTACGGTTCTAACGGTGTTTACAACCTGGGGTTGGATNNATGAATCAATTGTGGAATGTTTTGAACAATTCAAATGCCAATTATAGTTTTAGCTTACCCACTGGCTTTTCCATAGTAAATAATTCGCAAAAAACCGAATGCATCGGACAGGTGTCAACCCAGACAAACGATATTTTGGACGATGTTAACTATAACGAAGTAAGCACAAATTTTGCTCAATGGGACGCGCTT
>DNBN01000324.1:1438-1889 GCA_003491845.1 Porticoccaceae bacterium
AATCATGGCAAGATGACCCAAGTTTGAAACCAGAAAACCCTGGTGATGGGGGTCTGATTATCGACGACGGTCGGGTGAGGATGACCTATTTCTATCTCCACATTGACTAGACAGCATTGCATAATTCACTCGCACTCGAATGCACCTGTACTTGAATGCACCCATAGTTGAATGCATCCATAGTTGAATGCATCCGTACTGTTAGTGATTAGATAAACTCTGATGATCGTCGCCAGTCATCCACAGTTGGCGCTTGTTATAGCCTGTTGTTTCTGGTCATGGCCTGTTGTTTCTAGTCATAGAGGGTAGCAATGGGCAACCGTTTGTGCTGGGTTCTTTCATAGATCGCCATCAGCTGCTGCTCTGCGGCTGGGTCGATTGATTTACCCTCAAGAAAATCGTCAATGTCGTCGTAGCTTATTCCCAACACCTGCTCATCTTCCTTCTGAGG
>DNBN01000324.1:2260-6539 GCA_003491845.1 Porticoccaceae bacterium
GTCACAGGCGCCATCGCCAAATTTGGTATAGAAACCGGTGATATTTTCGGCCGAGTGATCGGTGCCTAGCACCAGTCCTTTGAGAATACCGGCGATTTGATACTGAGATACCATGCGTGCTCGGGCTTTGACATTGCCTTTGGCAAAGTCTACCGCCGCCTCATCGGGCAACAGGCTGTTCTCTTCCAGCGTTGAACACACCGCTGCACTGATTGCATCAACACCGTCTTTTACGTTCACTGTCAGGCTTAGGCTGGGTAGAATAAAACTCAAGGATAGCTGAGCATCATCTTCATCTTTTTGCGTTCCGTAGGGTAGTCGCACGGCGGCAAAGCGATAGTCGGAGGTATTACTATCTCGGTTGAGGCCATCCACGGCCAGCTGAGCCAGTCGGCCACAGGTGGCAGAATCGACGCCACCGCTAATGCCTAATACCAAGGTTTTACAACCGGACGCCAAGAGTTGATTCTGGATAAACTCTACACGACGCTTGATCTCTAGCTTGGGGTCTATGACGGGCAGCACCCGCATTTCATCAATAATGTCTTGTTTGTTCATGTCGATTGATTAGCTCACTTTGGTCTAGTTACTATGATTTAATCGAGCAATCCAAAGGTAAGTTTATTCCAAATAGATCGCGTCTGGTCCTGTTGGCCGGCATTTACATCGCCAAGCTCAGCTTCGCGAGTGACTTTGTCATAGATCTCGCGACTATCAAATGCTGGTGGTTTAGCGCGCTTTAAAACGCCCAAAGATACCTTGTCTAACCAGGTGTCTTGATCATCCAGCAGCCGTCTTTCAAAATCAAACTCGCCGCTGCTATGCAGCGCGGGGTACTCTGGATAGTTTGCTACCAGAATGCTTACAGCGTTATCGGCAAGTTCTTGCTTTCCCAATAGATAATACGCCTGTGCCATTACAGCTAGACCATCGGGAACAGCCGGCGATTGTTGGAAATTTTCAAGCACATACTGACCACGGTTGGCCGCGGCAAGATAGGCGCCTCGTGCAAAGTAGTAATTAGCAACGTGAATTTCTGCTCTTGCGAGCCTGTTGCGAAGATGAATCAGGCGTTTGCGTGAATCCACCGCGTATGGACTTTTCGGATAACGAGAGAGAAGTTCTGTAAGCGTAGCAAAAGCGGCTCTTGCCTCACCTATGTCACGCTTACTAGGGTCTGTGGGTACAAAGCTGTCAAAAAAGCCTGCGGTTTGCGATATTTGTGACAGACCTTTGACATAAAACGCATAGTCAACATTGGGATGTTGGGGATGTAAGCGCACAAATCGATCTGCTGAGGCAATACTTGATTCATAATCGCCAGACTTAAATTGGGCGTAAATGAGCTCTAACTGCCCCTGTTCGGCATATTTTCCAAACGGAAATTGTGACTCCAACAATTGTAAATTACTGATGGCAACAGTCCAATTCTTTGAGTTGAGGCTGGATTGAATTTTTTCATAAAAGTCTTTTTCGGTCAGACCTGCACTATCCTGTTCTGTTGGCTCCTCGTCGTCCCAGCCAAGCCAAGCGCATCCAGAGGACAGCGACAAACTTAAAATCAGCAACATCAGTGATAGATTTTTCATGTAGTATTCTCAGGTATAGGTTGTAACAAGATTTGGAAAACCACGCTATTTAAACACAGCATATTAGGTAAACCAATTAATCTTCGCTTTTAAACGGTTCTATTTAGAGCCATTAAATTGGAATTAGTTTAGTGATTGAAAAAATAAATAGTAATAGTGTGGATATTGTGACCAATTCTGCCTCTAACGATGTAATTGATGAACAAGTTGAAGTACCCACAACAGGTATTGGGCGGCGGTTTGATCAGGTAGCAGCTGAGTTGTTTGCAGATTATTCCCGTTCACGACTTCAGCAATGGATCAAGCAGGGTGTGTTGCAGGTTGACGGCCATATTCAGGTGCCAAAATACAAACTTCAAGGTGGGGAGGTGTTGAGCTTGCGCACCACCTTAGTGCCGGAGGGTGATTGGCAGGCTGAAGATATTCCCTTAGATATTGTGTTTGAGGACGAGCATATATTAGTACTTAACAAATCGGCGAACTTTGTTGTTCATCCGGCGGCCGGTAATTACTCCGGCACAGTTCTCAATGCGCTGTTGCATCATTGTCCTGCTTTGATATCTGTGCCCAGAGCCGGAATTGTGCATCGGTTAGATAAAGATACTACTGGTTTAATGGTTGTGGCTAAGACCCTTCAATCTCATACAGATTTAGTCCTACAATTGCAGGCGAGGACGGTTCGTCGCGAATATGAAGCGGTGGTCACAGGCCTGGTAATTACCGGTGGAACGGTGGATCAACCGGTGGGTCGGCATGCCAAACAGCGCACTAAAATGGCGGTAATCAGTGATGGAAAAATGGCGCGAACCCATTACAAGGTTGTCCAACGATTTGAAGGATACAGTCATTTACGATTAAAGCTGGAAACTGGTCGGACCCATCAAATTCGGGTTCATATGGCCCATATTCGCCATCCTATTGTGGGTGATGAAACTTACGCGGGGCGATTGCGTATTCAAAAGGGTGCCTCAGCGGAATTACAAGCGTCTATTAGTCAGTTTCCTCGGCAAGCGTTACATGCTGCCACCCTTGAGCTTATTCATCCACACACCGGTAAATTAGTAGGTTGGGATTCAGATCTGCCAATGGATATGCAGCTTTTACTAGAGGCGTTGGCAGATGGTTGAAGCCTCACCATTATTTTTTATCCCCGATTGGCCTGTGCCGGCCAATGTGCGCGCTGCAATTAGCCTACGTTTGGGTGGCAGTAGTAGTGGTGCTTTTACCAATAACAATATGGCGCTGCATGTCGGAGATGACCAGCAAAATGTAATTGCCAATCGGCAAGCGTTAACGTTAGCGTTGAATCTTTCTGAAGATCCTCACTGGCTTAATCAGGTGCATGGCACGAACATAAGTTATGCGCCTGACAGACAGCCTGATGTGGCTGCCGATGGTAGCTTTTCTGATCAATCAGGGTTTGTCTGCACTGTCATGACGGCAGATTGCCTACCTATCTTGCTATGTAACTATGCGGGCAATCAGGTTGCCGCGGTGCACGCCGGTTGGCGAGGCTTGGCAAATGGTATTGTTGCTGAAGCTGTATCACGTTTTACCACTGATTCGCCTATTATGGCCTATTTGGGTCCGGCTATAGGGCCAGATACGTTTGAGGTTGGCGCCGATGTGTATCATCACTTTATAAGTAGAGTAAAAGGATTGCGGTACAAGCAACAAATAGAAAATGCTTTTGTCCCCAACCCTAGAACGCCAGGGCGTTATTTCGCCAATTTGTATACTTTAGGGCGCGCTGCGTTGAGTCGTAGTGGCGTAACAGAGGTATATGGCAGAGATGAATGCACCTTTTCCAATCCTGAGCGATTTTATTCTTATCGTAGAGACTCAATAACAGGTCGCAATGCCTCTCTGATATGGCTAACTAGTGGCTAAATTTTGCACTGCTAAACTTTGATGTGTGATCTATTTGACCGAGTTTCAACAGGTATCGAATTTATATACTACGATACTGTACTTTTTGCTACTTAAACACTTGATCTAAGAGGGGGCTTCCATTAGAATTGCCGCCCTCTCGCAGGGGCTATTTGCTCCAAGATTTAGGGCGATGCAATCAGGCCGTGAAGTAGGTCGTTAATATTTTGGAGCAAAACATGTACGCAGTGATTAAAAGCGGTGGTAAGCAGCACAGAGTCGTTGAGGGTGAAACCTTACGTCTTGAAAAGCTTGATATCGCTACTGGTGATAATATCGATTTTGAAGAAGTTTTGATGGTAGGCGAAGGTGCTGAAGTTAAAATTGGAGCGCCATTGGTAGAAGGTGGTAAAGTGACCGCTGAGGTTGTGTCTCATGGCCGTGGCGACAAGGTGAATATTATTAAGTTTCGTCGTCGCAAGCACTCACGAACTCAACAGGGCCACAGACAGTGGTATACAGAAGTTAAAATTACTGGCATTAACGCTGGTTAATCCCAAAAGGATATAGCAATGGCTCACAAGAAAGCTGGTGGTAGTACTCGAAACGGTCGCGATTCAGAAAGCAAACGCCTTGGTGTTAAAGTGTATGGTGGTCAGACAATTAATGCAGGCGGTATTATTGTTCGTCAGCGTGGTACTAAGTTTCATCCGGGTACTAACGTTGGTATAGGCAAAGACCATACATTGTTTGCAACGGCTGAAGGCGTTGTAAAGTTTGTTCAGAAAGGCCCGCAAAACAGGAAATATGCTGAAGTTGTG
>DNBN01000232.1 GCA_003491845.1 Porticoccaceae bacterium
GCTGTTTCTCTGCAAAACTGCCAAGAGAGATGACCATTAGTAGAATAAAAAGTTACACTGTAGTCATGTGCCTATTATCATTTGTTTTCGATAAAAATTCGGAAACACCACTTATTGTAATTTCAAATCGTGATGAATTTTACGACCGAGCTACTTTGCCTATGCATTGGTGGCCAGGAGAAGGGATATTGGCGGGCCAAGATCAGCAAGCTGGAGGTACCTGGTTGGGCCTCTCTGAACAAGGTCGTTTTGCTGCAGTAACCAATTTTCGCGATCTTCATCAGCAGCATGTTTCGACACTAGATCCTCTTTCCCGAGGCGACTTAGTGACCAGTTTTTTGCGCTCGTCGTTATCTGCCAACGACTGGGCCGATAACATAAGTAGTAACTTATATCAGTATGGTCCGTTTAATTTGATTATTTATGATGGCAAAGAAATGTTCTATCTAAACAATCAGGGGGACCCAAAAACAGAACTGAGCTGTGGATGTTATGCCTTGAGTAACCATAGGTTAGATAGTCCCTGGCCAAAGGTCAATCACGCTCGAGCACAGCTAAAAAGCATTTTACAAAACGGTAACATAGATGCCGATGTAATGTCACAGCTAATAACTGCACTTTCATCTGAAAAAACCTATCCACAGAACACCTTGCCCAACACTGGTATTCCACTTGAATGGGAAACTCTTCTCTCATCACCGTTTATAGTCTCAGAAGGTTACGGTACGCGTGCTGCCAGTGCAGTAATCATATCAAAAACAGGTCTAGTCCAGGTAGTAGAGAGAGGCTTCCTCAATGGCGTTGAAATCCACCTGAACGAGTTTAGTTATGACGTTTTAGTTACTAAATGAGCGGCGGCGCGCTGAGGATTAGTCGTATTAATCAGTCTAGTGACTCTAGAGTCTTGCAAAGATGCTGCCAAAAAATTTGTTATCTGTTGTGAGCTGGACATTTTTAACGCTTTTTTAGCCAGCTGCTGAGATTCCTTTAGAGTGATGTTTAACAACATAGACTTGACCTTGAGTAGACTGCTTGCACTCATAGAAAAAGTTTCATAACCTAAACCTAACAACACCATCACACTCAAGGGATCACCGGCCATCTCACCGCATATACTTATTTGGCAATCCATACCAGCCACCTGATCTTGGATCTGTTTCAGAGCCATTAACACACTGGGGTGCAAGGTGTGATAAAGGTCGGCCACTCTTGGATTATTGCGGTCTACGGCTAATAAGTATTGAGTTAAGTCGTTAGTTCCAATCGACAAAAAATCAACACGGCGAGCGATTTCCTTAACTTGATAAACAGCCGCTGGCACCTCAATCATGGCACCAACAAGTGGACGCTGCAATCTGAAACCTTCCTCAATAGTGAGTTCACTGTAAACTCTATCAATTAGCTCCAGTGCACGGTCAAGTTCAGGTATATTACTTATCATGGGAAGCATAATTCGCAGATTTTTAGATTCTTCACTTGCCCTGAGCATCGCCCTGATCTGGACCAAAAAAATCTCAGGGTGATCTAAAGAAATACGAATCCCTCGCCACCCCAAAAATGGATTTTCTTCCTCAATAGGGAAATAAGGTAAGTCTTTATCACCACCAATGTCTAAGGTGCGCATAGTTACTGGTCGCGGTGAAAAATCAGTTAGCTGTTCCTTATAAATTTCAACCTGTTCATCTTCAGTCGGAAAACTTGATCGCATCAAAAAAGGTATTTCCGTACGGAAAAGACCCACAGCTTCGGCACCGCTTTGAAGAGACTTTTCTGTGTCATGGCGCAAGCCTGTATTTACCCAAAGGGAAAATCTTTTGCCATCCGCAGTGTGGCAAGGTAAGTTTCTTAGTTTCTCCAAATCTTTGTTAAAACGCTTTTCTTCTCGCTGTCGCTGCAAATAGTGTCTTCGCACTGTTCGCGTAGCACGACTTATAATATCCCCAGAGGATCCGTCAACAATTAGCTCTTGACCCTCAAGTTCTCCCCAAGGAAGCGTTACTGCACCCATCACTGTGGGAATGCCAAGAGCTCGACCAACAATTGCCATGTGCGAGTTACTTGATCCCTTTAGAGAAATAATACCGACTAATCGATTAACAGGGATATCTGCCAAAGCTGTAGCCGACAGGTCCTCACCAACGAGCACTATGCGCCGTGGTAGAGGCTCTTTCTCACGTTCAGTTGTCTGTAAATAGCCCAACACTCTGCGTCCTAAATCACGGACATCTGCGGCTCGTTCCCGTAGATATGAATCCTCCATTTTCTGGAAGGTTCGAACATGCCTAAGTACCACAGAACTCCAGGCGCTAGTGGCCATTTGTCCACATTTAATACTTGCGATAACTTCATTTATGAGGACCTTATCATCAAGAAGACGGATATAAACCTCGAAAAGTGCAAATTCCTCTGCACTTAATTTGTCAGCCAAGCCCGCACCTAAATCAAGCATATCTTGCTTAGCGGCTTGCACCGATGCACGAAATCGTCGTATCTCTGCAGCAGGGTCCTTGGTGAAGCGCTCAGGAACTGCTTTTAAATCAGCGTGAGTACCGACTAAAACAACTCGGCCAATACCCACACCAGGTGAACTAGCAATGCCTAAAAACGTAGCCTCTTTACTTTTACCTCGTCCCGCCGAGGCCAATTTACGCAGAGCACCTGTAGCCTCTGCATGAGCAATCGCACCAGACAATTGTGCGCAGACAGTCACTACAAAGGCTTCTTCTTCAGAAGCAAATCGACGTCGATTTTCTTGCTGTAATACAAGCACTCCGAGGACCTTGCGGTGATGAATAATAGGAACGCCTAAAAAGGAATGAAACGGAGACTCTCCGGTTTCTTCAAAGTAACTAAAATTAGGATGTTGGTCAGCATCTTCAAGATTTAGCGGTTCCTCTTTGGCAGCAACCAAACCTACCAGACCCTGGCGCATAGAAAGTCGTACTTTTCCAATTGATTCTTGGCGCAACCCTTCTGTTGCCATCAGCACATATCGAGTATCTGAAGGATCATACAGATAGACCGAACAAACTCCCGCGTTCATAGCAAAACGAACTTCTTTGACAATTATCGCCAAAACCTCAGTAAGGCTTCGCGCACTATTGACCTCTTGGACAATCGTTCGCAGCGAGGACAACATGTTTAGGATCCCTTGAGCGGTGATTCGAAGCGCATATTTGACTCAGCAAATTCGTGCAGTGCTTGCCTGTAAACATTGCGCTTAAACGATACAACAGCACTTACTGGGTACCAAAAATTAACCCATTCCCAACCGTCAAATTCGGGAGCACCGGTAGCGTCAAAATGAATTTTAGCAACATCACTGATCAATTCTAAGAAAAACCATTTTTGCTTTTGACCTATACATAACGGCTTAGAATACTTTCGCTGCATAGAGGAAGGAATACGATAGCGCAGCCATTTTCGACTTCGCTGAACAATTTTAACATCGCTGGCTTTTAGGCCTACCTCTTCATATAGCTCACGAAAAAGTGCTTGTTCACAAGATTCGTTCTTGTCAACGCCCCCCTGAGGGAACTGCCATGCCTGCTGGCCGATCCTTTTGGCAAGTAAGACCTTGCCTCGCCCATCACTGATGACGATAGCAATATTAGAGCGAAACCCATCTTTATCTACCACAGTAACTCTGCCTGTTATAACATCCTAGTCTACTCTAACATTGTTCCACAGTATTAGCTCGTCGGCAATTTTCTCTTGAGGATTATTGTCTTGATCGCTATTCTTCAACCTCTCTGACTCTATGCGGTAAATCAATGGCTCTGGCAATTTTCGATTTGGACAATACTCTTTTGCGCGGTGATAGTGATCACAGCTGGGGACAGTTTATGGTGACTCAAGGACTGGTGGACAAAGCACTGTACTCGGCCATGAATGATAAGTTTTTAGCTGACTATAAGGCTGAACAGCTTAATATATCTGAGTATTTAACATTTTCACTTGCTCCATTAACCACTCTTTCTTCAATTGAGCTACACCACCTACATGCTCTGTTCATGCAAGATGTTATCGAGCCACTCAAACAACCTAAGGCAACTAAATTGATTGAAGCACACCGTAAAGCGGGGGATAGATTATTGGTGATTACAGCCACTAACAGATTTATTATTGAACCCATTGTGAGATCACTTTTAATAGAAGAGTTTCTGGCTACAGAACCAGAGCTAATCAATGGCTGTATCACGGGAAACATTATTGGCACACCCACATACAGAGAGGGAAAGGTTGAACGTCTCAATGTGTGGCTGCAAGAGCATAATGAAAGCTTGGCAGGCAGTTATTTTTACAGCGACTCAATTAATGATCTGCCCCTTTTGCAGGAAGTTGACAACCCCATTGCGGTAGATCCTGACGATCGTCTACGACAAGAGGCTCAACAACAAGGCTGGGAAATTATTTCCCTGCGTAGTTAAAGCTAGCTATTGTCAATAATACTTTGATAATCATCCGCGTCAATCAATTCACCCAAAGATTCATCATCAGATAAGCGGACACGAAATAACCAGCCGTCAATGTAAGATGATTGATTGACTAATTCAGGCTCATCCTCCAACCCAAGGTTTACCTCAATAACCTCCCCGGTTACTGGAGCATAAATATCCGAAGCTGCTTTTACAGATTCAACAACGGCAACTTCAGCACCAGCGTCAATTAGTGTGCCCACATCAGGTAACTCAACATAGACCACATCACCAAGAGATTCTTGTGCAAACTCAGTTATACCGATTGTGGCTGTGCCATCACTGTCTAACCTCACCCACTCATGACTTCCTACGTATTTTAAATCGTTTGGCAGATTACTCATTTAAACCTCGCTTTTTAAGACAACAATCGTTTTTTTACTGCTTCTTTATAAATGCTCATATTAATCATTAAAATACCAACAAAAGCACTAATTTTGTATACTGCGTGGCCAAAAATATGGCTTGCAACTGTCATAACCTCAACCATTAAGGAAATCTAAACTGTGCAGTTTTCCCTCATTATAAGATCTTTTATTATCGCCTGTATGTTTCTGCCTCATGCTCTGGCTGATCAGATTATATTAGCCAATGGTGATGTGCTTCAAGGAAAAGTAAAAGCACAATCAGAATCACATATAATTTGGCTCTCAGATAGTTTTGGAGATCTTACAATTGAGTTAAATCAGGTGCGAGCTATTGAGATCCAAGAAGTGGCTGATACCGACCCTAATATTGTTTCAAATCAATTGCCAGTTAAAATCAAAGACGAAAAACAAACGCTACAAGGAAGTGTTGGCCTGTCCGGATCCTTTAGGAGTGGCAACCAAGACCGTGAGGAGTGGGCAATTAACGTCGACCTGTCTAAGCGCCATGAAACGATTAGGCAACGTGCCGGTCTTGATTATCAACTTCGACGCGAAGAGAATGATGTATCAAAGCAAAATTACGATGTAACCTATGCTATTGATTGGTTTTTTAAGGATGAATGGTTCTTAAGTAACAATCTCTCTTTTGGGGCCAATGATGATCGAGCCCTAGATCAGTTTTACTCCGTTAGTACGCTATTGGGCAATCAATTATGGGATACAAAAACAGGTGCCTTATCCCTAGAAGGCGGCGTCACTTGGATTAACGAGGAGCTGTTATCTGATGTAGTAGAGCAGAGATTAACATGGAATTGGTCGACTAATTACCGGAAAAGGCTCTTTAATAATGTTGATTTTTCACACCGCAATCAGCTCTTGGTCGCTATTGATGATAGTCGCAATAGCCAATTTAATGCTGATATTGGACTGGATTTCCCTCTTATAGATGATCTGTTCACTAAGATTTCTTTCATGTGGAACTACGATAATCAACCTGCACAGGGTATAGAAAAAATTGATCGGCGGTTAAATATTGGCCTTAACTTTGTCTGGTAAAACTTTAAAGACAAATTTCGATAGCTGGTTCATTAAGAGCGGCAAGCTGCTCTCTTAATGCGAGTATGTGATCACTCCAGTATCGTGGCGAAGCAAACCAAGAAAATGCTCTTGGAAATGCTGGGTCTGACCAACGTCGTGCTATCCAGGCGCTGTGGTGCATAATTCGTAGTGTACGAAACACTTCGATCAACTTCAATTGACGGTAATCAAAGTCGTAAAACTCATTATAACCTTCTATTAATTCTGACATCTGTGCTGTTTGCTCCTGTCTATCACCGGACAGAAGCATCCATAAATCTTGTATGGCAGGGGCCATGCGCGCATCGTCAAAATCAACGAAATGCGGATAATCATCACGCCACAATATATTGCCAGAATGACAATCCCCATGCACACGAATGCAAGTCATGTCGCCATAGTCCTCTACAATTTTATCCACCGCGTTTAAAACATCTAGTGCGAGAGAGTCATAGGCAGGACTTAACTCTTTGGGAATAAAATCTTTGCTGATTAACCTATAGGAGTCCCAGCCAAAGTTTTTTACCGTCAAGACTGGCCTATACTGAAAGGGCTGGATCGCGCCAACGGCATGAAAGCGGCCTAATACTTTGCCTAAGATAAATAAATTATCTAAATTGTCTAACTCCGGTGCATGTCCTCCTTTTCGTTCATACAAAGCAAAACGAAAGCCGTTATGATGACTAACACTACGGCCCTCTGCATTCAGCCAAGGGCAAACCACGGGAAGCTCCTGCTCTTGTAACTGAAAACAAAATTGGTGCTCTTCTAAAATTTGGGCGTCACTCCACCTCTCAGGCCGATAAAACTTGGCTATCATAGGCGTCTGGCTATCGATGCCCACCTGATAAACGCGATTTTCATAACTATTTAACGCTAAAAATCCGCCATCGGACAAAAATCCCTGACTTTCTACAGCATCAATTAACACATCAGGTGTGAGCGCATCAAAGGGATGGCTAGTACTGTCAATCATTAATGATTGTCCAAAGTTGGTTTGGCACGCATATTCTTCTTTTGACCATGCTGATTTTTTTTGTCCATACGCTTCAATTCAGAGCTGCGAGTCGGCTTGGTAGCCCGCCGAGGTTTGGGAGTAAATCCCGCAGACTGTACCAGATTCTTCAATCGCAATAGAGCCTCCTCTCTATTTTTATCCTGACTACGATAACGCTGGGCCTTTATAATTAAAACGCCATCTTTTGAAATCCGTCGATCCTTAACTTTTAACAATCGTTGTTTATAAAAGTCTGGCAGACTTGAGTTATGAATATCAAATCGCAAATGAATAGCCGAGGCGACTTTATTTACATTTTGACCTCCGGGCCCCTGAGACCGAATCGCTGAAAAATGTAACTCAGACTCAAGTATAGTCACGTTATTTGAAATAATAAGCACGGTTAAGCTGGCTCAACAAAACGGAATCGCGGCACTGCTTTGCCATCAATATCCACAGACTCCTGGAACATGTCAAGAGGCCTTACCCACATACTGTAATCACCATAAAGCGTTCGATAAACAACCAAGGATTCTCCGGTTTCACTATGAGTTGCAACCTCAATGACCTGATACAAATTGCCCTTGTAATGTTGGTAAACGCCCTTGGTAATGCTCATCTAGACACGACCTCTGTTGTGCACCGAATAAAATCAGCTAGCTCCACCACAAGACTATCACCTACCTGCAAAGGTCCTACCCCAGCAGGTGTTCCAGTGAGTATCAAGTCGCCGGGTAACAAAGTAAAGAAACGACTGATATAACTGATCAGTGGAAGCACCGGATTTAACATATCCGCGGTATTACCATCTTGGTGAAGCTCATCATTCTTAAACAGTCGAATTTGTTTATTTTGCAAATCACCCGCGATAGTTTTAGAAACAAATGCAGACGTTGGGCAAGCACCGTCAAAAGCTTTCGCTTTTTCCCAAGGAAGACCTTTTTCCTTTAGGGTTTGCTGAACATCTCTCAGAGTCAAATCTAAACTTATCCCAACACCAGCTATTGCGTCTTGCGCCTCTTGTTCGTTGCAGTTAGATACTTGTTTACCAATAAGCACACTCATTTCAGCCTCAAAGTGGCATTCACCTAGGGTCGAGGGAATGCTAAAAGCCTCGTTCATTTTCACCAAAGATGTACTGGGCTTTATGAACAAAACTGGTGAGGTAGGCAAAGGATTATTAAGCTCTCGAGCATGAGCTGCGTAATTTCTACCCACGCAAACCACTTTACCCAATGGAAGATCTACTACTTTACCCTCAACAATATGTTGGTATTGACGCATAAATTCATTTCTTCTCTATTTTGATCTTTAGCAGAGCTAGACACGATCGTTGGCAAATCAAAAAATCATCTGCTTGTTGTCATTTAGATAGATAACACCCTTTGCCACACGATATATTAGCCATACAGTGACAACACCGCCTGTAAACCACCCCAATAGAATTAACCATGTTAAGGCTGCTATGATCGTCCACATAAGTCCATACCAGAAGGTATTACGAATCCACCTAAAATGACTCTCAAGCCAAGATCCCGACACTTCTTCGCGCTTTATGTAGTAGATAACAATAGCCGCAATAGTAGTTAAGCCTCCAGTCACAAACCCCAAAGCCATTAGCAGGTACATTAGCATGGTTACCTGTGTGAGTTTGGTATTGCTGTTATTTAGATCTATATCGTAATTACGATCAGTCATTGGCTTTTTTCCCTTTCCTTTTCCTTTTCTTTGTTAATGCGAATATCCCATTGTCGGTTAGCCGCAACTCCTTCCCTTAGCAAGAAACGATGTTACTAAAGTAAATATCGAATGTGAGGCAATCTAAATCGCTGTGATTGAACAATACAAAATTGTAACATAGAGCATTTGTTTTAAATATTTCTGCACAGGCAAAAAGAAAAGGAGGCCGTATTTAACTAATTACTCTACGAAAAAAAGCCCTTTCAAAACAAAGTGTCATTTTTAAAACTAAGGTTCAATTAGATCAGAAATAAACGTAAATCAAAGAAATACTCTAAAAAACCACCTAAAAACTCAATTTGACCACCTTTTTAACCATTTTTCCCCTTTTTTTGACGTTTAGTTGAAACAAAATTGGCTAAAAGCCGAAAAAACCAATACACTCTGCAAGTGGAAGTCTGTGATTTTTGATTTGGATTTTCAAAACGCCCTACATTAGTTTTTGAGGGTATTGGCTAGCCCCGTTATGAGGCTGGATATTTTTAACGCCTTAAACGGTATAAATTTTTAAAGTGAGGTTATTATGTCAGGGGAAAGAGTTTCTGGCACTGTTAAGTGGTTTAACGACAGTAAGGGTTTTGGATTCATTGAGCAAGAAGGCGGCGGTGACGTATTTGTACATCACAGCGCAATTCAAGCTGAAGGATTCAAATCATTGAAAGAAGGTCAGGCAGTAACTATGGAAGTTACTCAAGGTCAGAAAGGCGCTCAAGCTGAGAACGTAGTTGCCGATTAATTTCTTCCACTGTCGCTAGATAGTAGTAAGAAAATTTCTAAAAGCCCCAAACCTAGTTTGGGGCTTTTTTTATGTTGCCAAATTTATTTCTAAACGAGCTAAGGTAGGTCTAAAAAAATATAAAAAAAATCCTACCACTAGGGTAGGATTCCGCATGCTACAGTACCTCAAGGATTCTGCGGCAACTGTTACTTAATTTTTGCTTCTTTGTACACCACATGCTTTCGAATGGTGGGATCATACTTTTTGATCTCCATTTTCTCAGGCATATTGCGCTTATTTTTGTCAGTTGTATAAAAGTGTCCAGTACCTGCACTGGATACTAAACGAATTTTTTCTCTTGCTGATTTAGCCATCAGTTATCTCCTTAAACTTTCTCGCCACGAGCGCGAAGCTCGGACAAAACGTTTTCTATACCGTTCTTATCAATAATACGCATTCCTTTTGTAGAAACGCGCAGCTTTACAAAGCGCTTCTCGGCCTCAACCCAAAAACGGTGGCTGTGAAGATTAGGTTCAAAACGACGACGTGTTCTATTTTTCGCATGAGATACATTGTT
>DNBN01000060.1:0-4246 GCA_003491845.1 Porticoccaceae bacterium
GAGTCGCTTCGATAAGGCACCTGACAGAAGCGACTCCCTGCATTTCAAATTCGCTGAGTCGAGCAAAGGACAAATAGAGGCAGTAAAAGCTAGTTCTGAACAGATTCACTTTTCCAAAAATCTTGATAGGCTCAATTCTGTTGGTTCCAAATTCGAGCGAGCTGAGCTAGCTGCAAGCGGGAATGGTAAAAAAGACGGCTCAGTTGATTCTGCTTCTGCAAATCAACAGCAATCAGTACTAAATTCGTTCACACCTCGTAGCGCCTTACGCCAATTGCAGGCTTTTAAGGGATTAAGTAATGAACAAGCCGCGCCACTGGCAGATGTACAATCTATAGAGGTGAGCTCACTCAAAAACACCACTCAATCTGAAGCATCGATTGACTCGGCAATGGCCAAGTTCGACGTCGACAGATTCAATGAAGAAGTTGGAAAGATAGTTAAAAATCAATTAGTTAACTCATTTACTGGGAAAAATATCTCCGTTAAAATGCTGCTCTCGCCAGAATCCTTAGGTCAGGTAGAAGTCGATTTATTATTCTCAAAAGATTCTGAGATTCAAATCACGCTTAGAACTGAAAATGCGGAAGTTGCTAAGCTTATGCAAGCAAACGCAACCGTTTTACGTGATCAACTCGCTATAGAGCATAAGGGCATTGTGGCCCTGAACATTAATGACTCTAGGACTGCCGAATTTGGTTTCCAAGGGAATCAAAGGGATGAGGCTAACAGAGAAAAATATAGTGTATTTGACGAATCTGATTCGGGAGAATCAAACAATGCTCTTGAAAAAAGCTCTATTTCTGGAGATGGTTCAAATTCGCTAATTGATACATTCGCTTAAAATCAGGGTTAGTCATGGCTAAGGATAAAGACGTCGAAGAAGGCGCTGAAGAAGGGCGTAGTAAAAAAACGCTTATAATCATTATAGTAACCACGCTACTAATATTAGGCGGAGGTGGTGCCGGAGTATACTTTTTCCTTCTGTCCGGAGACGATGAAGGCATGGGCTCAGATGATGTCCTGTCGGCCGAAAGAGCAGAAGCGGCGACATTGATTGCCGAACCAGAGATAGGCGAAACCCTGTATTATGAGTTGGACAATTCTTTCACAGTTAATATCCTCGATTCAGGCAAGATGATGCAAGTAAAGCTTGCGCTTCGCACACCTTATGGGAAAGAGATGATGGACAAAATCGTGGCGCATGAGTTTGGTATGCGTGCTGCGTTGCTTGAAGAGCTCTCAAAAATTTCGGAGGAGAGGATAACAGCAATAGATTTTAGAAAAAGCGCTGCAGAGGAGCTACGCCTGGTTGCCAACTCGGTGTTGGAAGAACAAAAAATTTATAGCGGTATTGATTTAGTGCTGTTCACTGAATTTCTAGTCCAATAAGAAGCGATAGATACAATGACTGAAGAAAACGTCCAGCTTACAGATAAAGAGTTAGAAGCATTAAAAGATGCGCAGAACGAAAACCATTTGACCTCTTTAGTCAATGGTGGATCCGCAAATGTTGTCAGGCACGACTTAGTAAACAGAAATAATTATCTAGATGTTGATGAGCAGGTCTTTGGCAATATAAGCCGCAAGTTGGCAGATAATCTGGAAAAGGGCTTTTCGGGCGTGTTAAATACGCCTTCCAAAATCAAGGCGAGCGAGATAAGAGTTTTAGATTATGCGACCTTCATTCGAAGCATCGACGTCCCGAGCTCCCTGACTACGCTTAGTTTAATGCCAATGGAGGGGCAGGCGCTTTTGCTAATAAGCTCTCCAATTATTTTTAGCTCCCTAGATCGGTTTTTTGGCGGAGTAGGCGTAAGCACTATTGGATTTTCGCCAAATCGGTCATTTGCCAATGCTGAAAGCGCTATCGTAGATATCATTACGAAGCTAGTTTCAGGCGCATTGAAAGAGGCGTGGTCCCCGCTGGTGGAAGCAAAATTCGAAAAAAGACAATCAGAAAACGATCCGACTAAAATACAATGTTTTAAGAATGAAGAAGCGATTGTTGTAACTCAGTTTGAAGTGAACATTGGTGAAGAGATAAGGGGTGAGATTACTATAGCTTACCCGCATTCACCGGTTCGTGCCCAGACGCAAAAATATGCGAAAAAACTTGAAGAAAGCGCTCTAATTTCCTCAGAAAATTTGGCTTGGAGTCAAGACTTAAAGGAGGCCTGTTTAGGGCTCGAGGTTGAACTGAAAGTCGAACTTGGGAAAATTCGTTCTTCAGTTGGAGGGATTTCTGCTCTTAAATTGGGAGACGAGCTAAAGCTGTCAAAATTAGGAATGCTCGATGTTACAGTAAGCGGCGTTCCAGTCTTTAAAGCGATTTCTGGGCGAGCTGGTGAGAGGCTTGCGATAAGTATAGCTTCAGTAAATAAAGCATAACCCCCAGCCTCCCATCGGATGCCGGCTGAGCGATCAAATAACAGATGTATTAGGAGAATATGGCGTGGGTGATGAGCAACAATTAGGTACAGAAATGACCAATAGTGCCGACATTAACGAAGGTGAAAGAGTCAATGTTAGCCAGGGGCTGCTCGGGAATATTCCAGTATCAATTTCTGTTGAGCTAGGAAGAACAAAGCTAAAAATCGGGGAATTAATGGCTCTGAATCAAGGCTCAGTAGTTGCCTTGGATTCGCTAGCAGGCGAGCCTCTTGATTTGCGGGTTAATGATACTTTGGTTGCCAAAGGTGAGATTGTTCTTATCGACCAACATTACGGTATTAAACTGACGCAAATAGTCCCGAGTGCTGACCGAGTTTAGATCCAGTTGTGGATAGCTAATCCTCAACGTAATGGCCGCTCTATGCTCTCTGTAGCCTAGTTAAAGAATCTTGAGAGCGCCAAATGGACACAGAATTTTTCATTAATATTACACTCGCCATCCTTCTAGTCGGGGTAGCGATGGCGTCTTTTTTTCTGATTCTTAGAAAAAACTCATCTATACACCAAGGCTTAGATCAGAACCGCCTTAAGATTGTGGCTCAGACCCGCGTCGGATTAAAAGCACAACTGGTTTTAGTCGAATCTGGTAGATACAGTTCACTCATTGCTCTCTCTGGCGACAAAATAGTGCCAATCTGGACGCATGAAAAAAACGATACTGAGACAAAAAATGAAATGTGAATGCGCGTTTGAGAGCAATATAATTGGTGCCGACAAAGAGCGCCGAAACTCAATTTCAAGCTCACTGGCATTACTTCTCAAAGCTCTAATACCGCTGCTATTTTTGGCAAGTGGTTCGGTTGGTGCACAGGTAGGTCTGCCGGCTATAAGTGTAAGTCAGACTCCCGATGGCACAGAGTATAGCCTGACCCTGCAGATTTTAATTCTGATGACAGTGCTAACACTGTTACCTTCACTACTCATAATGATGACATCATTTGTACGCATTATTATTGTCATGTCCCTGCTAAGGCAGGCAATAGGTACCGCGCAGACCCCTCCAAACACAGTTTTGGTCGGCATCTCTCTTTTTCTAACGTTCTTTATCATGTCGCCTATTTTGAACGAAATATATGACGATTCGATTACGCCATATCTCAATGCTGAAATTAGTGTCGAGCGAGCAGTCGAAGTCGCTCAGATCCCGCTGCGGGCGTTCATGTTGTCCCAAACTAGGGAAGATGACATTGCTGTATTTAGCGATATTGCGGGTCAAGAGTACAATGAAGGAGACGAGGTACCGCTCAGCATTCTTCTCCCTTCATTTATGACTTCAGAGCTAAAAACAGCTTTTACAATAGGCTTTTTGATCTACATACCCTTTGTAATAATTGATCTCGTCGTGGCCAGTGTGCTGATGTCTATGGGCATGATGATGCTGTCGCCAATGATGATCTCTATGCCGTTTAAGCTGATGCTTTTCGTACTAGCTGATGGCTGGATACTTATAATGCAGTCTCTCGCCGGTAGTTTTGGAATATAGATGAATATCGCAGATGTGATTACTATTGGCCGTGAAGCCCTCTGGGTGACTATGCTTATCGCAGGACCTCTTTTAGGAGCAGTGTTAATAGTAGGAATTATAATTGGCATCTTTCAGGCAGCAACATCTATTCAAGAAATGACTCTAAGCTTTATTCCAAAATTGATCGTATTAGTGATCGTTTTACTTCTCGTTGGAGGGTGGCAACTGCTCACGTTAGTAGATTACTTTCAGCGGCTCCTTTTAAGCTTACCAATATATCTCCAATGACCTCTTATTTAATACCTGAAATAATTGATATGTTTTATC
>DNBN01000060.1:4465-5005 GCA_003491845.1 Porticoccaceae bacterium
GAAATAATTGATATGTTTTATCAGTTTCTTTTCCCGTTCACTCGATTGTCTGCATTTCTTTTAGCTTCTCCATTCTATTCCGTAGAATCCATCAACATAAGATTTCGGATTGGGATATCAACAGTTTTCACTTTTCTATATTTTAGCTTTTTTGATGGCGTAGTGATTGATCCTTTAACCGGCGATGGTCTGCTAAGCCTATTACAAGAAATCTTTATAGGCGTGATATTAGGTTTTAGTTTGCAAATAGTAAGCTCGGCGATCACGGTTGGAGGGCAAGCAATATCAAACGCAATGGGCTTGGGAATGGCCAACATGTTTGATCCGAATCTAGGAAACGTACCGGTAATTTCTCAGTTTCTTATAATATTGTCGACGCTTATCTTTTTGCTAATAGATGGGCATCTGATAATGATCGATATTATATTCAACAGCTTCACTAGCTTTCCGATTGGGCAGCCACTGCCCGTAATGGGTTTGTTACAGGCTCTTATTGATTGGACGCCTCTAATCTTTACAGGAGGGCTATTACTAGCCTTG
>DNBN01000060.1:5219-7090 GCA_003491845.1 Porticoccaceae bacterium
ACGCCTCTAATCTTTACAGGGGGGCTATTACTAGCCTTGCCAATGATGATTGCACTATTGTTAGTGAACATAGGTTTAGGAATTATTACGCGATCAGCTCCTTCTCTTAATATTATCGCAGTAGGATTTCCAGCAATTATTCTTGTTGGTGGAATCATGCTAATTTTCGCCTTACCAGGTGTTCTAAGATTGATACAAGAATTTTGGTTAGATTCGTTCGCGCAGCTCATCATTATGCTAGGTATTTAAAGTGGCCGAAGAAACAGATCAAACGGATAAAACCGAAGAGCCGACCGCCAAACGACTTGAAAAAGCGAGAGAGGAAGGACAATTTCTTCGATCGCAAGACACTTCAATAGCAGTGCTACTAATATCAGTCGCGATTGTTCTCTACCTGTTCGGAGGCACGGCTGGTGAAGCATTTATTGAACTATTCTCTCAGGCATTCAAATTTGATAGATCAGTGATAAAAAATCCATTTGTCATTGCTGGGACCCTGCCTAAGTTGTTCATTCAGAGTATTTTGTTTATCTCCCCAATACTCGTAATGACTGTAGTTCTTTCAATCGTTACTGCCTATGTAACTGGAGGAATCGGTTTCTCTGCGAAAGCATTTTTCCCAAAAGCCTCTAAATTAAATCCAATAACTGGACTTGGAAGAATGTTTGGAATAAAAAGTGTAGTAGAACTTTCTAAAAGCTTCGCAAAACTTATTCTTATAGCTCTCGTAATTATTAGTTTGCTCTATACATTATATGAACGTGTGTTCTTCCTAAATATGCTGCCAATCAAAGTAGCTATAGCCAGTGGCTTGGAAATACTAATTTGGGGTGTTTTGCTTGTCACAATGACGTTACTAATAATCGCGGCGATAGACCTTCCCTATCAAATAGTCAGCTTCAATAATAAATTAAAAATGTCTCGGCAAGAAATCAAAGATGAGTATAAAGAGTCCGAGGGCAGGCCTGAGGTAAAAGCAAAAATACGGGAACGTCAGCGCGCAGTGGCCATGAATCAAATGATGGCATCGATAGCCGACGCAGATGTAATAGTAACAAATCCGAGTCACTTTGCTGTCGCGCTAGCCTATGAACCTGGATCATCGCAAGCCCCAATTGTATTAGCGAAAGGAGCAGATATTTTAGCGGCGTCAATAAGAGAGAAGGCCGGAGAAACTCAGGTTCCAATATTTGAGTCGCCTTATTTAGCGCGGGCGATATATTTTACCACTGAGATAAAGCGAGAGATTCCTGTACCACTTTATAGGGCAGTCGCTGAGGTTATAGCGTATATTTTTCAGCTCAACGAGCTACGTAAGGACGGAACAAAACTGCGCAAGCCAAAGGTCAAAATTCCGAGCTCAATGTTATTCGATTCAACCGGTAAATTAGTAGAAGGCGGCACATCATAATTCATAATTTGTCACCCGTACTAAAATCTAATTTTTTAACATGATGTGCCGATTGGTTATTGAGCAAAGCAAGCTGTAGAATTTTCCATAATCAGCGTTGATAAATAAGTTGTGCGACGATTGCTAATTTAGCAACGCCTAATATTTGCGGGTTTACTACATGAGCGATGAGAAAAATATAGAGTTAGATGAAACGGAAAATGTTTCGGAGCCAGGCGATAATAGCCCTCCAACCGTAGACAGCGGGAAAGCTGAGGTTAAAAATGACTCTGAAGAGGTTTCAACAACAGAAGATACGCAATTGTCAGAGTCTGGTGGTGGAAATAACAATTCTTCAAGTCACAGGGTTATTAGTAACGAGGAATTAGGCGCACTATTTCATGATTTTTCGCAGGAATTCAACGATTTTAGCGGGAAGGTCTCACAGAAATTAGCTCAGAATAATGGCGAAATTATCAGG
>DNBN01000060.1:7311-8919 GCA_003491845.1 Porticoccaceae bacterium
ATAATGGCGAAATTATCAGGTTTAGTAAACGCTCGGCGATCCTAAATGGAATTATGATGGGGATCCTATCGGTTACGTTGATATTTGGGGGTTTGACTTGGTTATCAAATAATAAAGTGCAAAGTCTTGCCGATGATCTAAGCACTCGGATTAATTCTTTTGTTGTCATGGACTCTCTAATTGAGACGTTAAGTAATGATCTAGATCTCGCTGCGATCAGTGCCACTAAACTAGAGAGCGAGATACTCGGTTTTGAAGGGTCTCTCGATATTGCAACGGAGCAAATTTCATTAAGGTACGAAGAACAAAGGCTAGATTTGGAGGAACAAGTTGAGGCCCTTCGGAACACTGTAATGGAATTTGGAGAAGACTTTTCTGATGTAAAACTGAGCAACAGTTCGATGGAAGTAGAGCTTCGCCGAGTAATTCAGTCAACTGATCAATTGCGAGAACTTGAAGGAATGCTTAACGCGATTGTCACTTTAGAGAAAGAGAAATACTATGATGCTATTACCGCGCTATCTAACGCATCACAGTCGAACAATGAAGAAGAATTAGATGACGTGGCAGCGCAGGAAATGATCGACGATGGTTATATATTTTTCGAGAGAGATTGAGCAAGTTGTAAATAGAAGCTTTAGATCAAACTGCCTCTTAATTTCAAAGCGGTTGCGCTCAAAAGTTGGCTAACGCGCGACTCGTTAACACCTATTACGGCGCCAATTTCTTTCATATTTAACTCTTCGACGTAGTATAAAGAAATAATCAATTTGGATCGTTCGTCGAGTTTAGAGATTTCGTTGGTTAAACGATCTGAAAGTTCTGCTTGTTCTATACTAAGCATGGGATTCGATTGCCGGTCTTCGAAAGCGCCATCGGCTTCAATTAAATCGTTGTCTAGCTGTACAAGATTAAATTGGTTTTCATGCGAGCGTTTATGTTCTAATTCAGAGATAGAGACATCAAGGTAATCGGCAATTTCTACGTTTGTAGGCTGGCGCCCTAATGAATTTGTCAGTGAGTTTTTAGCCGATGAATACTCTCGATTGTTCTTAACAGCTAGGCGAGAGAGACTGCTGGCCTTTCGGACCTCATCAAGTATGGCGCCTTTGATCCTGCGTTTTGCGTATTCATCGAATGAGACACCTATTGATGGGTCAAAGTTTCTGCTGGCTTCGATAAGCCCTATCATTCCAATTTGTATTAAGTCTTCTGCCTCGAAATAATCTGGAATTCTCGCTTTGAGATACAGCGCAATTTTTTTTACAAGTTCAATCTTGCGCGATATATCAATGGATTGCGATTCAGAATCTTGTTCGGAACTATATCCTGTTTCGTTAGAATCCATACAACACTCCTAATTCACCTGAATCCCAGTTAGAAAGAACTGTAAGCTGTTATTATTAGGTGTGTTGAAAACTTGATGGTTTTCGATTTCACGAGCGATTTTATTAATCTCGGCACTTGCATTTGTATTCTTGCTTATGATTGAAGCAGGGTTATCTGCCTGCCAAGCCCGGGAATAGATAGGGTCTTCGGTTATAGACCCGATAAACTCAATGTCATGATTTAGGAACTTATTAGTTACGTAGTTTAGGCTTTCATATA